>NZ_RJVZ01000020.1:0-23534 GCF_003944215.1 Streptococcus oralis
AAATTATACATGCCTATTAATTCATACAAATTTACCTGAGACTATACCTAGTTTAAGAATGAAATGGAAGACAAGTCAAGGTCAAATTGGGGAGTATACATTTTATAGTAATATGTATAACGGGAATATAAATATCTCTTCTTTCAAATATAAATTAACATTAAAGAGGAAACTACTAGCAATTTTGGGATTATAGCTGATTTTCTCCAACTTGTGAAAATCCCTAGAACGTGATAAAATAAAGGATAGAAATAGATACAGGAGACAAGATGAACTACTTTAATGTTGGGAAAATCGTCAATACGCAGGGTCTGCAGGGTGAGATGCGAGTCTTGTCTGTGACGGATTTTGCTGAAGAACGTTTTAAAAAAGGGGCAGAACTGGCTTTATTTGATGAAAAAGATCAGTTTGTTCAAACAGTGACCATCGCTAACCACCGTAAGCATAAGAATTTTGACATTATCAAATTCAAAGACATGTATCATATCAATGCGATTGAAAAGTACAAGGGTTACAGTCTCAAGGTCTCTGAGGAAGACCTGAATGACTTAGACGATGGAGAATTCTACTATCACGAGATTATTGGTTTGGAAGTTTACGAGGGAGACAACCTGGTTGGAACTATCAAGGAGATTCTACAACCAGGTGCCAATGATGTCTGGGTGGTCAAGAGAAAAGGAAAACGCGACCTACTCTTGCCTTACATTCCGCCAGTGGTTCTCAATGTTGATATTCCAAACAAGCGGGTCGAGGTGGAAATCTTAGAAGGACTAGATGATGAAGATTGATATTTTAACCCTCTTTCCTGAGATGTTTTCTCCTCTAGAGCACTCGATTGTTGGAAAGGCTCGAGAAAAAGGGCTCTTGGATATCCAGTATCATAATTTCAGAGAATACGCTGAAAAGGCCCGTCATGTTGACGATGAGCCCTACGGAGGTGGTCAGGGGATGTTGCTCCGTGCCCAACCTATTTTCGATGCCTTTGATGCCATTGAAAAGAAAAATCCCCGCGTCATTCTTCTCGATCCTGCTGGGAAACAGTTCGATCAAGCGTACGCTGAGGATTTGGCCAAAGAAGAGGAACTGATCTTTATCTGCGGTCACTATGAAGGGTATGACGAGCGCATCAAGACCTTGGTAACGGATGAGATTTCCCTAGGAGATTATGTCCTGACTGGTGGGGAATTGGCAGCTATGACCATGATTGATGCTACGGTTCGCTTGATTCCTGAAGTGATTGGCAAGGAATCTAGTCACCAAGACGATAGTTTTTCTTCGGGATTGCTCGAATATCCTCAATACACACGTCCTTATGACTATCGAGGCATGGTAGTACCAGATGTACTCATGAGTGGCCATCATGAGAAGATTCGCCAGTGGCGGCTTTATGAGAGCTTAAAGAAAACCTACGAGCGCAGACCTGACTTGCTAGAAAACTACCAACTGACAGCAGAAGAAGAAAAAATGCTGGCTGAAATCAAAGAAAACAAAGAATAAAGGAGAACCTTATGCAAGTAATCAAACGTAACGGAGAAGTTGCCGACTTTGATCCAGATAAAATTTACCAAGCTGTCCTAAAAGCAGCGCAGACAGTTTATGTTTTGACTGATGACCTACGTCAAAACCTAGCTCAAGTCGCTAAAAAAGTAGTCTTGGACTTAGAAGAAGCAAAAGTAGAACGTGCAACTATCAGCATGATTCAGTCAATGGTTGAAAATCGTTTGCTAGGAGCAGGTTACATCACCATTGCAGAGCACTATATCTCTTATCGCTTGCAACGTGATTTGGAGAGAAGTGGTTACGGTGACCACATCGCAGTTCACCTTCATTTTGAACAAATCCGTTAAGAAAAAGAGTGGGATGCAATGAACATCTCACTCTTTCTTAAATAGACTTTTCTGTGCTTTTTCTACTGTGGAAGGGACAAAACGGATTCTCTTGATGTCACCAATCCGAATGATACGTGTCACATTTCTAGTGAAATTTTTGACAATAATCTGCTGACGGCTGGTATCATATTTGACAATATCACCAGTGAAGCTTGTTTCAGCTAGTATGACATGAACAGCCGTTTTTTTCTGGATGGCCTGTTCAATTGTGCTAATAAGGGAGTCGTTTTCAGAATAATCTTGTTCATTATGTCCACTGAGAAAGTCTTGTATCTTATCTAAGACTTGCTTGAATGTGTACGTCATAGGCGTCTCCCTTCTTATATATCCACATTATATAAAATTTTCCTAAAAACTACAAGATTTTTACGAATAGACTAGAGAAAGCATATCACAAAAAGGAGTTAAAAATGGCAGAATTTACATTTGAAATCGAAGAACACTTACTGACCTTGTCTGAAAATGAAAAAGGATGGACAAAAGAACTAAATCGAGTCAGCTTTAATGGCGCACCAGCAAAGTTTGATATTCGAACTTGGAGCCCTGATCATACCAAGATGGGCAAAGGAATCACCCTTACAAACGAGGAATTTCAGGTAATGGTAGATGCCTTTAAAGGAAACTAATAAAAGGATATTGAGTTTTTGACTCAGTATCCTTTTTGGGTTAAATTGAGAAGTATGCTTGTCCCCTAAGTCGTTGTAATAGTAGACGACCAATGAAACTAATCGCAATGATCTTACCAAGATCAGGGAGGATAAAAGGAAGGACACCAACTGTTAGTGCCTTATCGAATGGCATACCAGCAAGGAAGTGGAGGCTGAGAATACCTCCGACAAAGACGAGGGAATCGCCCAAGAGGTTGGCTAGGAAAATGCGGATATGGCCACTATTTTGATGGATGAGATAAGATGTAAGTCCTGCATAGACAAGGTCGAACCAGAGATAGCCTGCGCTTGGACCAACTAAAACGTGAAATCCAGCTCCTCCCCCTGCAAAGACAGGTAGACCAATGGCACCCAGCAGGAGATAGAGAGCAACAGATAGGACGGCTTCCCTTGGTCTAAAAACAGTTGCAATCAGACCGATCGCAAAGTTTTGTAGAGTGAAGGGGACAGGACCGATAGGGAGACTGATTTGAGCCAATACGGCGATGAGAGCAGCACCGATAGCAGGGATAGCATAGATATGAGCTTTTTTCAAAACTGTTAACCTCTTTTCAAAATTATAGTAACTATTATACTAATTTAGGAAGAAAAGTCAACCTGTTTTTTAAATTAAGGTAACAATTTTGTGGCAGCCGATTTTGCAAGTAAAAAGAGACTCTTTAAAGTCTCTTTCAACAATTAGCGCATGGTCACAAATTCTTCTGAAGCGGTTGGGTGGATAGCTACTGTAGCATCAAAGTCTGCCTTGGTTGCTCCCATCTTGATGGCAACAGCAAATCCTTGAATCATCTCATCCACCCCGTAACCTAGTCCGTGAAGGCCAACAACTTTTTCGTCAGCACCGGCGGTGATGAGTTTGAAGCGAGATTCTTGACGATGATTTGTAACGGCTGAGTACATAGATGCAAAGCTTGACTTGTAGACTTTGATGTGATCTTGACCGTATTCTTTGATAGCTTCTTCTTCGGTCAACCCCACGGTTCCGATTGCTGGGTGGGAGAAGACTACAGTAGGGATAGCTGTGTAGTCCATCTTGGCATTTGTTTTCCCGTTGAAGAGGCGTTCAGATAAGGTACGTCCTGCCTTGATGGCTACTGGGGTTAGTTCCTTCTCACCAGTAACGTCTCCAAGGGCATAGATACCATCTACAACAGTATTTTGATACTCATCCACCTGGATAAATCCACGTTGGTTGAGTGTAACTCCAGCCTTTTCTAACTCCAATCCGTCTACATTTGGACGGCGGCCGATAGCCCAGATAACTTGGTTCGCAGTGTGACTAGAACCGTCTTCAAAATGAATCGTAATACCTTGCTTAGTTTCTTCAAGCTTGACGGGTACCTTGTGTGTGTGCAAAGGCAGGCCTGTTTTTTCCATTTCGTTGACGAGACCTTCCACGATGTAGCTGTCAAAAGTGCGCAAGGGACGATCACGACGGACAAACAAATCCGTTTTTACTCCTAGCGCGTGGAGGACACCTGCTAATTCAACGGCGATATAGCCAGCTCCAAGAATCGCAACGGATTCAGGAAGTTGCTCCCAAGCAAAGACATCGTCTGAACTACCACCAAGTTCAGCTCCAGGAATAGTTGGGATGCTTGGACGAGCGCCAGTCGCAATCACGATATGCTTTGCACGAATCAATTCACCATTAACGCTGACGGTGTGGGCATCAACAAAATGAGCACGACCCTCAATCAAATCAACGCCGTTACGCTTGAAACTTCCATCATAAGATGAGCGAGCACGGTCGATGTAGGCTTCACGGTTTTGACGAAGTTTAGCAAAATCAAATTGAACATCTGAACTCGTAACCCCATAGTCAGGGCCGTAGTGGTGGAGGCTTTCAGCGATTTGGGCTCCATACCACATGATTTTCTTAGGAACACAGCCAACGTTGACACAAGTTCCACCTAATTTTTTCTCTTCGATAACAGCAGCCTTAGCTCCGTGTTCACCAGCTCGGTTCATAGTGGCAATGCCGCCGCTCCCTCCACCGATGGCGATGATATCATATTCTCTCATAGAAAACTCCTTATAGATTTGATAGTCATATTCTATCGTTTTTATTTTTTGAATGCAAAAATCTGCTACGCCCTAAAGAAATAGCAGAAATCACTTGCTAAATATAGAAATAAGGTGTATGATGTTACTAGTACAATTTCGCATAAATAATGGAAACAAGGCATGTTTCCTGAATTGTTCTCTTTTCTCTCTGAACAATCATTGTTTAGAGTAGGTAAATTTGCTATAATAGTCTTTGTATTGAAAATAAAATAGGAGTTTTGTGATGAAGGGGAATAAGAAAACTAAAAAATGGCAACTATACACAGCTATTGGTGCTGCAAGTATTATTATAATCGGTGCAGCGGGTATTTTGCTATTTAGACAGCCCTCTCAGGCTGCCGGTAAGGATGACACATCGCATCTCGTAGTCGCAAAGGAAGGAACAGTTGCCTCCTCTGTTCTTTTATCTGGTACTGTCACCGCAAAAAATGAACAATATGTTTATTTGGATGCAAGTAAGGGTGAGGTAGATGAGATCTTGGTTTCTGTTGGAGATAAGGTTGACAAGGGACAAGCGCTCGTAAAATACAACAGTACAGAAGCGCAATCTGCTTATGATGCAGCTAACCGTGCCATAGCCAAGGCTGATCGTCGTATCAATGACTTGAAGGAATCACGAAACAACACTCTAGCTGATTCGGAAGAATATGATGATGGAGCGCAGGGATCTTCAGTCTCTTCCATAGATTCTCAGATTAGTGATGCTCGTGATAGTCGTGCTGATGCAGAGGCACAACTTAAAAAGGCGCAGGCTCAATTGGACGCAACAAAGGTTCTGAGTACGCTAGAAGGTACAGTTGTAGAAGTTAATCGCAATGTATCGAAGTCCACAAGTGCTGCAAATCAAGTGATGGTTCATGTAGTAAGTAACGACAATCTACAAGTCAAGGGAGAACTTTCTGAGTACAATCTTGCCAATCTTTCTGTTGACCAAGAAGTGACCTTCTCTTCTAAAGTTTACCAAGATAAAACTTGGACAGGGAAGATCAGCTATATTTCAGCTTACCCTAAAAATAGTGGAGAAGGAACGAATGCTATAACTGGGGGGAACACTGGTTCTAAATATCCCTATACGATTGAAGTGACGAGTGAGATTGGTGATTTAAGACCAGGTTTCACCGTTAGTGTTGAGGTTAAAAGTGACAAGAAATCAATCCTCGTACCCTTAACCAGTGTCATTACTGAAGACGGGAAAAACTATGTTTGGGTGGTTGACGAAGAAAATAAGGCTAAGAAAATCGAAGTTAGCCTAGGAAATGCTGACGCAGAAAACCAAGAGATCACGTCTGGTTTGACAGACGGAACCAAAGTCATCAGTAATCCAACGACTTCCTTGGAAGAAGGAAAAGAGGTGAAGGCTGATGAAACAACTAATTAGTCTAAAAAACATCTGCCGGAGCTATCGAAATGGTGAACAGGAACTGCAGGTCTTGAAAAATATTAATTTGGAGATTAGCGAAGGGGAATTTGTTGCCATTATGGGACCATCTGGTTCGGGTAAATCTACTCTGATGAATACCATCGGAATGCTGGACACCCCAACTAGCGGCGAATATTATCTAGAAGGTCAAGAAGTGGCCCGTCTAGGTGAAAAGCAGTTGGCACAGGTACGTAACCAACAAATTGGTTTTGTCTTTCAACAGTTCTTTCTTCTGTCAAAGATGGATGCTGTTCAAAATGTTGAGTTGCCCTTGATTTATGCAGGAGTTCCAGCTGCCCAACGTCGCAAGTTGGCAGAGGAATATCTAAGTAAAGTAGAGTTGACCGATCGTATTCATCACCTTCCTTCGGAGTTGTCTGGCGGTCAAAAACAACGGGTGGCCATTGCGCGTGCTCTTGTTAATGATCCCTCGATCATCCTAGCTGATGAACCGACAGGTGCCTTGGATACGAAAACAGGAAGTCAAATCATGGAACTCTTGGTTGAGTTAAATGAAGAAGGCAAGACTATTATTATGGTAACGCACGAGCCCGAAATTGCAGCCTATGCAAAACGCCAGATTGTAATCCGTGATGGAGTTATTTCGTCTGATAGCGCTCGTTTGGAAGGAAAGGAGAACTAAGATGCAAAATCTGAAATTTGCCTTTTCATCTATTATGGCACACAAGATGCGCTCCTTTTTGACCATGATTGGTATTATCATCGGAGTCTCTTCAGTAGTTGTCATCATGGCTTTAGGGGACTCTATGTCTCGTCAGGTCAATAAAAATATGACCAAATCTCAGAAAAATATTCAGGTATTTTTCTCACCAATTAAAAGTAAGGACGGTTCCTTTACACAAAAGCAATCTGCACTGACACTATCTGGTAAAGAAGAAGATGTTCACGTAGAACCACCTAAAACACAGGAATCGTGGGTTAAGGAAACTGCCAAACTAAAAGGTGTAGATGGCTATTATGTGACTAATAGTACAAATGTTACTTTGACCTATAAGGATAAAAAGGTAGAGAGAGCAACTCTGACAGGTGGAAATATGACTTATATGTCTGCTGTAGAAAATAAAATTATTGCAGGTAGGGATCTGAGAGAACAAGATTACCGAGATTTTGCAAGTGTGATTTTGCTAGATGAAGAACTCGCTAAAAGTCTTTTTGACTCACCTCAGGCAGCACTCAATCAAATTATTTCAGCCAATGGATATAGCTATCGCGTGATTGGTGTTTACTCTAGTCCTGCTGTTAAAAGTGCTAAGATGTTTGGTGTAGGTGGCTTACCGATTACAACCAATGCTTCTGTAGCAGCTAATTTTAATGTAGAGGAAATTTCTAATATTGTCTTTCGTGTGAATGATACGAGTCTAACTCCGACTTTGGGGCCAGAACTCGCACGCAAGATGACAGAAATTGCAGGAGTACAGCAGGGAGAATATCAGGTTGTAGACGAAACTGCCGCTTTTGCAGAGGTTCAGCAAATCTTTGGTTTTATGACCGCTATTATTAGTGCTATCGCAGGAATCTCTCTCTTTGTGGGAGGGACTGGAGTTATGAATATCATGCTGGTTTCTGTAACGGAGCGTACTCGTGAGATTGGTCTTCGTAAAGCATTGGGAGCTACACGGGCTAATATCTTGGTACAGTTTTTGATTGAGTCCATGATCTTGACCTTGCTAGGTGGAGTCATCGGCCTAGTAAGTGCGGCGGGTTTGACCACGCTAGCAGGCGCTTTGTTAAAAAATATGATGGAAGGAATAGAAATTGGTGTCTCGCTACCGATTGCTCTCTTTAGCTTGGCTGTTTCGGCCAGCGTTGGTATGATCTTTGGGGTCTTACCAGCCAATAAAGCTTCTAAGCTTGATCCAATCGAGGCTCTTCGTTATGAATAAGCAACACAACAGAATGAACAAGGTAGACAGTCGTCTATCTTGTTTTTGTATGGATTTCCCTATCGAAAATCAACGAAAATATGATATAATGAAGTGTTAGAAAAACAGGTTTCATTTGCCTGGAAAGGAAAAATTATGTCTGAAAAGAATTTTTATATTACAACGCCTATTTACTATCCATCTGGTAAACTTCATATCGGTTCTGCTTACACAACTATCGCCTGTGATGTCCTAGCACGTTACAAACGCCTCATGGGCTACGATGTCTTTTATCTGACAGGTCTTGACGAGCATGGTCAAAAGATCCAACAGAAAGCAGAAGAAGCTGGTATTACACCACAAGCTTATGTTGACGGGATGGCGGTTGGAGTCAAAGAACTCTGGCAATTACTAGATATCTCATACGATAAATTCATCCGTACGACTGATGATTACCATGAAAAAGTAGTGGCTCAAGTCTTTGAACGCTTGCTTGTTCAAGATGATATTTACCTAGGTGAATATTCTGGTTGGTATTCAGTCTCAGATGAGGAATTCTTTACAGAAAGCCAGCTTGCAGAAGTTTTCCGTGACGAAGCTGGAAATGTAACTGGAGGTATCGCTCCATCAGGTCACGAAGTGGAGTGGGTTTCTGAAGAGTCTTACTTCCTTCGCCTCAGCAAATATCAAGACCGTTTGGTTGAATTTTTCAAATCGCACCCTGATTTCATCACTCCAGATGGTCGTCTCAACGAAATGTTACGTAACTTCATTGAGCCAGGTTTGGAAGATTTGGCAGTTTCTCGTACAACCTTTACATGGGGAGTACCAGTCCCATCAAATCCAAAACACGTTGTCTATGTTTGGATTGACGCTCTCCTTAACTATGCGACAGCTCTTGGTTACGGTCAAGATGAGCATGGAAACTTTGACAAGTTCTGGAATGGAACAGTTTTCCACATGGTTGGAAAAGACATTCTTCGTTTCCATTCTATCTACTGGCCAATCCTTCTTATGATGTTGGATATCAAATTGCCAGACCGCTTGATTGCTCACGGTTGGTTTGTCATGAAAGACGGCAAGATGTCTAAGTCTAAAGGAAACGTTGTTTACCCTGAAATGTTGGTAGAGCGTTATGGACTGGATCCACTTCGTTACTACCTCATGCGTAGCCTTCCGGTTGGTTCAGATGGAACCTTCACTCCTGAGGACTACGTCGGCCGTATCAACTATGAATTGGCCAATGACCTTGGAAACCTCCTCAACCGTACGGTTTCCATGATTAATAAATACTTTGATGGGCAAATTCCAGCCTATGTAGAAGGTGTGACTGAATTTGACAATGCTCTTGCTCAAGTAGCTACTGAATCAATCGCTGATTACCATACACACATGGATGCAGTTGACTACCCACGTGCTCTTGAAGCAGTCTGGACTCTTATCTCTCGTACCAATAAATACATTGACGAGACAGCTCCATGGGTCTTGGCCAAGGATGAAGCTCTTCGCGACCAATTGGCAAGTGTCATGAGCCACTTGGCAGCCAGCCTTCGTGTTGTAGCTCACTTGATTGAACCATTTATGATGGGAACAAGTCAGGCAGTCTTGACTCAGCTTGGTCTAGCAGAAGTTTCTAGTCTTGAAAACTTGAGCTTGGCAGACTTCCCGGCAGGTGTGACTGTAGTTGCCAAAGGAACACCTATCTTCCCACGTCTGGATATGGAAGAAGAAATCGCCTATATCAAAGAACAAATGGAAGGCAACAAACCAGCAGTCGAAAAAGAATGGAATCCAGACGAAGTCGAACTCCAGCTCAACAAGGATGAAATCAAGTTTGAAGACTTTGACAAGGTTGAAATCCGTGTTGCTGAAGTCAAAGAAGTTTCTAAAGTGGAAGGTTCTGACAAGTTGCTTCAATTCCGTCTGGATGCTGGTGATGGCGAAGACCGTCAAATCCTCTCAGGAATCGCTAAGTACTATCCAAATGAACAAGAATTGGTCGGCAAGAAGGTACAAATCGTTGCCAACCTTAAGCCACGTAAGATGATGAAAAAATATGTCAGCCAAGGAATGCTCCTCTCAGCTGAATATGATGGCAAATTAACCCTTCTCACAGTTGACCCATCCGTACCAAACGGAAGTGTGATTGGGTAAAAGCAAAAAACCAACGTTATACACGTTGGTTTTTCTTGTTGTTTGCGATATTTTCTAAAAAGTAATCTATCTCCTTTTGCGAACTGAGGACAATTACTTTCTCTGGATAGGTTTCTTGAACCCGTTGATAACGTTCTTTAGCAGGTTTTGTCCGCCCATCCCAGAGAATCCATCTGATAAACTCCCAGTCAAAGCGCTCGGGGCAACCTGCAGCCATGCTTTCTCTGACCTTGCCTCGGTATGTGAGATACCGTTTAAAGGCCCTCAGTAAGCAAGTCCATGGGGAAAAGTTGAGAAAGATGATTTGGTCAGCTTCCTGCATTCTTTCTTCGTAATAGCACCAAGAGTAGTTGCCATCGACTACCCAAGATTCATGCTTTGTGAGAAAGTTTTTCATCTCGGTCAACATCCATTCGCGGTCACTGTCTTGCCAACCAGGTTGAAATTGGAGAGTATCCATATGCAGTTTAGGGATGGAGTAGTGGCTAGATAACTTTTCTGCAAGAGTTGACTTACCAGCTCCAGAATATCCGATGATTGCGATTTTCATTTTCTACCTTTTCTTATTAGAGGATAAAAAAACAGCCTCTATGGACTGTTTCTTATTTAGCAAGTTTAGCTGAGAGACGAGCTTTATCGCGGCTTGCTTTGTTTTTATGAATCAAACCTTTAGTTTCTGCTTTGTCGATAGCTGAGCTAGCAGCACGGAAAAGTTCTTCAGAAGGGTTTGCTTCGAAAGCTTTGATAGCAGTACGCATAGCTGATTTTTGAGCTGAGTTTTTTTCGTTTTGTTTAACGTTCAATTCAGCGCGTTTGATAGCTGATTTAATGTTTGCCAATGTTCTTACCTCCATATTTACTAACTATACCATTATATATGAAAACTTAGGTTTTGACAAGGGAAAATTATTTTTTTAGGTAAATTTCATCGATTTCGTGGTTTTTAGTCTTGTGGAGAATAACCTCGGCACGATTCCTTGTCGGTTCGATATAGTTTTGTAAATTTATTAGATTAATGCTGGTCCAGATCTGATGAGCGAAGGCTTCGACCTCTCCAATCGGCATTTGCGTAAAGCGGTGGTAGTAGCTGTTAGGATCATTCTGGGCAAAGCTGAGCAGTTTCAAGAAACGATCCAGATACCAGCTTTCAATGTCTTCGACTGCTGCATCAACGTAGATGGAGAAATCAAAGAAATCAGTGATGTAAAGGCGCTCATTTTGAGGGTTTTGAAAGACATTAATTCCCTCGACAATGACAAAGTCAGCAGCTTTGACACGTTGCTTTTCCCTAGGAACGATGTCATACACTTCATGAGAATAGACAGGAATATCGACATCTTGCCCATTCTTTAGGCAGTCAAGAAAATTCAACAAGGCTTCCATATCATAACTTTCAGGAAAACCTTTGCGATTTAAAATATCTTGGTCAATCAAGGTTTGATTGGGATAGAGAAAACCGTCAGTTGTCACCAATTCTACAGTAGCATCTGGGAGAGTGCGTGATAAAAGAATCTGAAGCAAGCGACTAGTGGTCGATTTCCCCACAGCAACACTTCCAGAAACCCCAATGATAAAAGGTTGGGATTTGCTTTCACGTTGGAGGAAAATTCCTTTTGAAAATGCCAAATCATCCTTAGTGCGCTTGTAAATATGGATAAGATGGACAAGGGGAAGATAGACGTCCGTTACGTCCTGCAGACTAATCTGGTCATTGAAACTCTTGATGGAGTCCAGTTCTTCTTCCGTCAAGGGAGGAGTTGTTTTGCGATGCAATGATTGCCAAGTCTGGCGACTGATTTTTTCAAAATGTAAAAATTCGTTGGTCATTTGTTTTCCCCTAGATATTTTGTTTATCATACCATAAAAAGCTAAAAAAATAAAGCGGTTTCTTGATGGTAGTAAGTCAATATCGTATAATAGAGGTAGATGGAGGTTGAATAATTTAATGATGAGATAGGGAATTGTTTCTGAAGACTTATCAGTTATTAAAAGTGGGCTTTTTTAGTTCGCAACTTATAGGAGGCATACAATGAAAATCTTGAGATGTTACATATTGGAACTCTGTTTTATTTTAAGTTTTGCACTACCTTTTATAAGGGGAGCGAATGCGGATAATGGTAGACGCTTTGTAGAAACTTATTACGGTTTTACCTTCTTAATGGATCATCTTCTTGTAACAGTTATCTTTATCTGTTCACTCTTGATTGCTTGGTTAGTAAAAAAGCAGTGGACGAAATGGCTTGCTGCTGGTAGTTATCTATTTTTGGTTTTGTGGATTGCTACAGAAGGATATCTATTCCGTATGTCGCTAGAAGATTTGATACGACTTTGGACAAGTTTGGAAATTTTGATACAAACTTATCAGTTGGGTTTTTATCTAAACATCATATTGGGAATCCTGTTGATAATAAAGTATTTTAAGGTTAAGCAATAGTAATAAAAATGCGCCTGATTACAGACGATCTGTTTTTTCCTGACTATGATAATTTGTAGTTCCCGATCGATTGTAATGTATTTCTAATAATTGAAAGAGATTGAAGAAAAGGTTTTTTGACTAGGATTCTTCAGTCTTTTTCATTTTATCATCACTTTGTAAACGATTTACAATTCAAGCCAAATTATGGTAAAATAGTTTTATGAGTAAAATGTATTATGCAGAAAATCCTGACGCTGCTCACGACATTCATGAGTTGAGAGTGGAGTTGTTGGGACAAAAAATGACCTTTTTGACGGATGCGGGTGTTTTTAGCAAGAAAATGGTTGACTTTGGGAGTCAGCTTTTATTGAAGTGTCTAGAGGTTAATAAAGGAGAAACGGTCCTTGATGTCGGCTGTGGGTATGGTCCCCTAGGACTTTCTTTGGTCAAGGCTTATGGAGTTCAGGCAACCATGGTCGATATCAATAATCGCGCCTTGGACTTAGCGCGACAAAATGCTGAACGAAATAAAGTAGAAGCAACGATTTTTCAATCCAATATCTATGACCAAGTTGAAGGGAAATTTGACCATGTTATTTCCAATCCGCCTATTCGAGCGGGCAAGCAGGTTGTTCATGAGATTATCGAAAAGAGCAGTGATTTCTTGAAAGACGGAGGAGATTTAACCATCGTCATTCAGAAAAAGCAAGGAGCTCCAAGTGCTAGAAATAAGATGGAAGACGTGTTTGAAAATTGTGAAATCGTAAAGAAAGATAAGGGATATTATATCCTTAGAAGTGTGAAAGAATGAGAGCAGTTGATTTAATCCAAAAGAAACGAGATGGTCAAGAACTGACTGCAAATGAAATCAAGTGGTTGGTAGAAGGCTATGTAGCTGGAACTGTTCCAGATTACCAAATGTCTGCCTTTGCTATGGCTGTTTATTTCAAAGGAATGACCACACGTGAGATTTCGGACTTGACGATGAATATGGTTAAGACCGGTCAAGAGTTTGATTTGTCAGCTATAGAGGGTATCAAAGTAGATAAACACTCGACAGGTGGTGTTGGTGATAAGGTGACCTTGATTCTAGCTCCTTTAGTAGCCAGTTTTGGTGTGCCAGTTGCAAAAATGAGTGGTCGTGGACTAGGACACACTGGCGGAACTTTAGATAAGTTAGAAGCGATCAAGGGCTATCAAGTTGAGCGCAGTCAAGAGGATTTCATTCGCCAGGTGCAAGATATTGGTGTATCTGTCATTGGTCAGTCTGATCAGTTGGTTAAAGCAGACAAACTTCTCTATGCTCTTCGTGATGTGACAGCGACTGTCGACACCATTCCTTTGATTGCTAGTTCTGTCATGAGTAAGAAAATCGCTGCTGGGGCAGATGCCATTTTGCTAGATGTGACAGTTGGTGAGGGTGCCTTTATGAAGACTGTTGAGGAGGCGCGCGAATTGGCTCAAACCATGGTTGATCTCGGTAAGGCAGTTGGTCGAAAAACAGTTGCAGTCATTACAGATATGAGCCAACCCTTGGGACGAGCTATCGGCAATCGTCTTGAAATCCTAGAAGCAATCGAAATTCTTCAAGGAAAAGGTCGAGAAGATATCAGTCTCTTTATCTGTGAACTTGCTCAGATCATGCTTAGTTTAGCAGATGTTGAGAAGACTGTAGAAGAAGTGCGTCAACACCTTGAAAACGGCCAAGCGCTGGCTAAGTTTGAAGAAATGGTAGCAGCACAAGGCGGTGATTTAGAAGATCTCTATCGTCCAGTAAATGTTGCGCATGTGGTGGAAATCCCAGCTCAAGAGACCGGTGTCATTTCAGCTCTTCCAGCTATGGAATTTGGTCTATATGCCATGAGATTGGGAGCTGGTCGTGCAGTCAAGTCTGATCATTTAGACTATGAAACTGGAATCGTTTTTGATAAAAAAGTTGGTGAACCTGTCCAGAAGGGGGAAATTGTCGCAAAAGTATATACAAATGGAAAAATTTCTCCTCAACTAGTTACAGAATTTCAAAAATATGTTAAAATGAATGATGGAGTGCAAAGTTTACGAGAAATTATAGAAATTATCTCATAAAATCAGGGAGAATCCGAATATGAAGTTAAATAAATATATTGATCATACGCTTTTAAAGCAAGATGCAAGTCAAGAACAAATTGATCGTTTGCTATCTGAGGCGAGAGAGTATGATTTCGCCAGTGTCTGTGTTAATCCGACTTGGGTTGCTCATTCAAAGGCGGGGCTTGAAGGTTCAGATGTGAAAGTTTGTACAGTAGTTGGTTTCCCGTTGGGAGCAACAACTTCAGCTGTAAAAGCTTTTGAGACCAAGGAAGCTGTCCAAAATGGTGCAGATGAGATTGATATGGTTATCAATGTTGGAGCTCTCAAATCGGGCAATCTTGATTTAGTTGAGTCAGACATCCGTGCGGTTGTAGAAGCAAGTGGCGACAAGTTAGTAAAAGTTATTATTGAAGCTTGCTTATTGACAGATGAAGAAAAGGTTGTGGCCTGCCAGTTGTCCCAAAAGGCGGGAGCAGACTTTGTTAAAACATCTACTGGCTTCTCAACTGGTGGAGCGACTTTGTCAGATGTTAAATTGATGCGTCAGACAGTGGGACCAGATATGGGTGTTAAGGCTGCAGGTGGAGCTCGTTCATATGCAGATGCTCTTGCCTTTGTGGAAGCAGGCGCTACTCGTATTGGAACTTCTGCCGGTGTAGCCATTTTAAAAGGAGAACTGGCTGATGGCGACTACTGAGTTGATCGAACTAGCAATTGAAGCCAGCAAGAAAGCCTATGTGCCCTATTCTCACTTTCCTATCGGAGCTGTCTTAGTTGCCAAGGATGGTAGCATTTATACGGGTGTGAATATCGAGAATGCTAGTTATCCTTTGACCAACTGTGGAGAGCGGACAGCTATTTTCAAAGCAGTCTCTGAAGGTCAACGGGAATTTTCAGAATTGGTTGTCTACGGTCAAACTGAAAAACCCATCTCGCCATGTGGTGCTTGTCGCCAGGTCATGGTTGAATTTTTTGAACAAGATCTAAAAGTGACCTTAGTCGCTAAAGATAAATCGACGGTCGAGATGACGGTCGGGGAGTTACTTCCATACTCATTTACAGACTTAAATTAGTCTGGGCCACTCTTGCAGTGGCTGTGGTCTGTGTGACCAAACAATCCATACTTGCAACATCGTTGCACATCTTATTTAGGAGGTTCAGTAATGAACAAGAAACAATGGCTAGGCCTAGGTCTAGTTGCAGTAGCAGCAGTTGGACTTGCTGCATGTGGTAACCGCTCTTCTCGTAACGCAGCTTCATCTTCATCAGATGTGAAGACAAAAGCAGCAATCGTCACTGATACTGGTGGTGTTGATGATAAATCATTCAACCAATCAGCTTGGGAAGGTTTGCAAGCTTGGGGGAAAGAGCACAACCTTTCTAAAGATAACGGTTACACTTACTTCCAATCAACAAGTGAAGCAGACTATGCGAACCACTTACAACAAGCGGCAGGAAGCTATAACTTGATCTTTGGTGTTGGTTTTGCCCTTAAAAATGCAGTTGAAGAGGCAGCAAAAGAACATACAGACTTGAACTATGTCTTGATCGATGACGTCATCAAAGATCAAAAGAACGTTGCAAGTGCTACTTTTGCAGATAACGAAGCGGGTTATCTTGCAGGTGTTGCTGCCGCAAAAACAACTAAAACAAAACAAGTTGGTTTTGTAGGTGGTATGGAATCCGAAGTTATCTCACGTTTTGAAGCTGGTTTCAAAGCAGGTGTTGCTTCAGTAGACTCATCTATCAAGGTTCAAGTAGACTACGCTGGTTCGTTTGGTGACGCAGCTAAAGGTAAAACAATCGCTGCAGCTCAGTATGCTGCAGGTGCTGATGTCGTGTACCAAGTAGCAGGTGGTACAGGAGCAGGTGTCTTTTCTGAAGCTAAATCACTTAACGAAAGCCGTCCTGAAAATGAAAAAGTTTGGGTTATCGGTGTAGACCGTGACCAAGCAGAAGAAGGTAAATACACTTCTAAAGATGGTAAAGAATCAAACTTTGTTCTTGCTTCAACTTTGAAACAAGTTGGTACAGCTGTAAAAGATATCGCTAATAAAGCGGAAAAAGGTGAATTCCCTGGTGGACAAGTTATCGTCTTCTCATTGAAAGATAAAGGGGTTGACTTGGCAGTAACAAACCTTTCAGAAGAAGGTAAAAAAGCTGTTGAAGAAGCAAAAGCTAAAATCCTTGACGGAAGCGTAAAAGTTCCTGAAAAATAATGGATAAAAGTCATTTCTTAGGAAGCGGCCATCGGTCGCTTCTTTAAGAATTGAGGCAATTTTTGTCTCAATAGAGCTTGTTAATGTGATTAGCAGGTTTTATTGAAATAAAATAAACCTCTGAAAGGAAGAGCATATGGCACACGAAAATGTCATTGAGATGCGTGAGATTACCAAGGTGTTTGGTGAATTTGTCGCCAACGATAAAATCAACTTGCACCTACGGAAAGGTGAAATTCATGCACTTTTAGGAGAAAATGGAGCAGGGAAATCCACTCTGATGAATATGCTGGCAGGACTTCTTGAACCAACTAGTGGTGAGATTGCGGTGAATGGTCAAGTTGTAAAACTAGACTCACCGTCTAAAGCTGCTAGTTTGGGAATCGGAATGGTTCACCAACACTTTATGTTGGTCGAAGCTTTTACAGTAGCTGAGAATATCATTTTGGGGAGTGAAATCACTAAAAATGGTATGCTAGATATAGCTGAAGCTACTAGAGAAATCAAGACTCTTTCAGAACGTTATGGCTTGGCGATTGACCCTGCTGCTAAGGTGGCGGATATTTCCGTTGGTGCCCAACAACGTGTAGAAATCTTGAAAACACTCTATCGTGGTGCTGATATCCTTATCTTTGACGAACCTACAGCCGTATTAACTCCTTCGGAGATTGATGAGTTGATGGCAATCATGAAAAACCTTGTCAAAGAAGGGAAGTCCATCATTTTGATTACCCATAAACTGGATGAGATTCGTGCAGTGTCTGACCGTGTTACGGTTATCCGTCGTGGAAAATCAATCGAGACCGTTGAGATTGCAGGAGCCACTAATGCAGACTTAGCAGAAATGATGGTGGGACGTTCGGTATCCTTTAAGACAGCCAAACAAGCAGCCCAGCCAAAAGATGTGGTCTTGTCTATCAAAGACCTAGTTGTCAATGAAAACCGTGGTGTTCCAGCTGTGAAGAACCTTTCTTTGGATGTTCGTGCTGGTGAAATTGTCGGTATTGCGGGTATCGATGGAAATGGCCAGTCAGAACTCATTCAAGCCATCACGGGTCTTCGCAAGGTTGAGTCAGGTAGTATTGAATTAAAAGGCAAATCAATCGCAGGTCTGCACCCTCGAAAAATTACCGAGATGAGTGTAGGCCATGTTCCAGAAGACCGTCATCGCGATGGTTTGATTTTGGATATGATGATTTCGGAAAATATCGCTCTTCAAACCTACTACAAAGAACCACTCAGCAAAAATGGCATCTTGAACTATGCAAATATCACTTCTCATGCCAAGAAACTGATGGAAGAATTTGACGTTCGTGCTGCTAACGAGTTTGTTCCAGCAGCAGCTCTTTCAGGGGGGAATCAGCAAAAAGCAATTATCGCTCGTGAGATTGATCGAGATCCTGATCTCCTAATCGTTAGCCAACCGACACGTGGTTTGGACGTTGGTGCCATTGAGTACATTCACAAACGCTTGATTGAGGAACGTGATAATGGCAAGGCTGTTCTCGTTGTCAGCTTTGAACTGGATGAGATTTTAAATGTCTCAGACCGTATTGCTGTTATCCATGACGGTAAGATTCAAGGTATTGTGTCGCCAGAAACGACTAACAAACAAGAACTTGGTGTCTTGATGGCTGGTGGAAACTTGGGAAAGGAGAAGAGTGATGTCTAAAAAATTACAACAAATTTCGGTTCCCATGATTTCCGTATTCTTAGGAATCTTACTCGGAGCCATTGTCATGTGGATCTTCGGCTACGATGCTATCTGGGGTTATGAGGAGTTGTTCTACACAGCCTTCGGTAGTCTCCGTGGTATCGGTGAGATTTTCCGTGCCATGGGACCTCTTGTCTTGATTGGTCTTGGTTTTGCAGTAGCAAGTCGTGCAGGCTTCTTTAACGTTGGTCTTCCTGGACAGGCTCTTGCAGGTTGGGTTATGAGTGGGTGGTTTGCCCTTTCAAATCCTGATATGCCACGTCCTTTGATGATTCTTGCGACAGTTGTTATTGCCCTTATTGCTGGTGGGATTGTCGGAGCTATCCCAGGTATCCTCAGAGCTTATCTCGGTACGTCAGAGGTTATCGTGACCATCATGATGAACTACATTGTATTGTATGTGGGAAATGCCTTTATTCATGCCTTTCCGAAAGATATTATGCAAAGTACAGACTCAACGATTCGTGTTAGTGCCAACGCCACATACCAGACATCATGGTTATCAGAGTTGACTGGAAATTCCCGTATGAATATCGGAATCTTCTTTGCAATCATTGCTGTAGCTGTGATTTGGTTCTTGCTAAAGAAAACGACTCTCGGTTTTGAAATTCGTGCAGTTGGTCTCAATCCCCATGCCTCAGAGTACGCTGGTATTTCAGCAAAACGTACAATCATCCTATCAATGATTATCTCTGGTGCTCTGGCTGGTCTTGGGGGAGCGGTCGAAGGTCTTGGAACCTTCCAAAACGTTTACGTTCAGGGATCATCATTGGCTATCGGATTTAACGGGATGGCAGTTAGTTTGCTTGCTGGAAATTCACCAATTGGAATTCTCTTTGCAGCCTTCTTATTTGGAGTTTTGCAAGTAGGAGCACCGGGTATGAACGCAGCGCAAGTTCCGTCTGAGCTTGTCAGCATTGTAACAGCGTCTATTATCTTCTTTGTCAGCGTTCACTACATTATCGAACGCTTTGTCAAACCTAAAAAACAAGTTAAAGGAGGTAAGTAAGGATGTCTATTACAACATTACTCACCCTCTTGGTCTCTTCTATGCTGATTTACTCAGCACCACTTATTTTTACGAGTATCGGGGGCGTTTTCTCTGAACGTGGTGGTGTCGTTAACGTCGGTCTTGAAGGAATTATGGTTATGGGAGCCTTTTCTGGGGTTGTCTTTAACCTTGAATTTGCAGAACAATTTGGAGCAGCGACTCCTTGGATTTCCTTGTTAGTTGCTGGTATCGTGGGAGCTATTTTCTCCCTCATCCATGCCGTCGCTACAGTTCATTTCCGTGCGGACCATGTTGTCAGTGGTACAGTATTGAACTTGATGGCTCCTGCCCTAGCAGTTTTCTTGGTTAAAGTTCTTTATAACAAAGGACAAACGGATAACTTAAGCCAGACTTTCGGACGTTTTGATTTCCCAGTTTTGGCTGATATCCCTGTGATTGGAGATATCTTCTTCAAGTCAACAAGTTTGCTAGGTTATATCGCGATTGCCTTCTCATTCCTTGCATGGTTTATTCTCTTTAAGACACGTTTTGGTCTTCGCCTTCGCTCTGTTGGTGAACACCCTCAGGCAGCGGATACCTTGGGGATCAATGTCTACAAGATGCGATATCTTGGGGTTATTATTTCAGGTTTCCTTGGTGGAATTGGGGGAGCAATTTATGCTCAATCCATTTCAGTTAACTTCTCAGTGACAACTATTATCGGTCCTGGATTTATCGCCCTTGCTGCGATGATCTTTGGTAAATGGAACCCAATTGGTGCTATGCTTTCTAGTCTTTTCTTTGGACTTTCACAAAGTTTGGCAGTTATCGGTTCTCAATTACCTTTCCTACAAGGAGTTCCAGCGGTTTACCTTCAAATCGCCCCTTATGTCTTGACCATTCTTGTCTTGGCAGCCTTCTTTGGAAAAGCAGTTGCGCCTAAGGCAGATGGTATCAACTACATCAAGTCAAAATAAGCATACAAAAAAACGCCAGTTTCAAACTGGCGTTTTATTTATTAGGATTTTGATGGGTTAGGTTCAATCCCCAAGGGACAAGATTTTCAGTTTTATTTTTTATACGTATGATATTATCCTTGTGACGAATGATAATCAAGCTAGCAAGTGCTAGGATAATCAGAATGAAGAGAGGGTCATAGCTACTCAGGATAAATCCAAATAGTGGAAATAGGAGAACTCCGATAACGGCTGCAATAGAAGCGGTAACGCTAGACAGTGAAATCATACTACCTAGATAGAGGCTTCCAAAGAATACGATTGCTAGATAGAGACAGAAAACAGGCGCAAATCCGAAAATCACTCCAGCACTGGTTGCGACAGCCTTGCCACCTTTAAATTCTGCAAAGATAGGAAAGGTATGTCCAATTACGGCCAAAAGACCAAAGACAAGAGGTGATACACCTTGAAGGTGGAAAAGGATTGGAAGGAGAGTGGCCAAGGTCCCTTTAAAGAAGTCAATCACAAAGGTTGCCATACCTGCTTTCTTACCCAAAATCCGGAAAGTGTTTGTCGTTCCTGTATTTCCAGAACCGTGTTCACGGAGATTTGTTTGAAAGAAAGCTTGTCCAATCCAGAGACCAGACGGAATCGAACCTAGCAAATAAGCTAGAATTAATAATACAAATGTCATCATAGACCTATTATACCATGAAATGCTGTGGAAAGTCAGAGAATATCCTGTGAAATTGTGACAGCTGAAAGGGAAAAGCTTTGCAAAATCGCTAGAAAACCTGTAAAATAGAAAAGATGAACAAATAGGAGGTTCCTTGTGTCAAAAAAGGAAATCAATATTAATAACTACAATGATGACGCCATTCAGGTGCTAGAAGGGTTGGATGCGGTCCGTAAACGTCCAGGGATGTATATTGGATCGACCGACGGTGCTGGTCTCCATCATCTAGTCTGGGAAATCGTGGACAATGCAGTAGATGAAGCCTTGTCTGGATTTGGTGATCGCATTGATGTGACGATTAATAAAGACGGCAGTCTAACCGTTCAAGACCATGGTCGAGGGATGCCGACTGGGATGCACGCCATGGGAATTCCAACTGTTGAAGTTATCTTTACCATTCTCCACGCTGGAGGAAAATTCGGTCAAGGTGGTTATAAGACATCTGGTGGTCTCCACGGGGTGGGGTCCTCAGTCGTTAATGCCCTATCAAGCTGGTTAGAAGTTGAAATTACTCGTGACGGTACAGTCTACAAGCAACGTTTTGAAAATGGCGGAAAACCTGTTACAACCTTGAAGAAAATTGGTACAGCACCCAAGTCTAAGACAGGTACCAAGGTTACCTTCATGCCTGACGCGACGATCTTTTCTACAACTGATTTCAAGTACAATACCATTTCAGAACGTCTCAATGAGTCAGCCTTCCTTTTGAAAAACGTTACCTTGTCTTTGACAGATAAGCGAACAGATGAAGCAATCGAATTTCATTATGAGAACGGGGTACAAGACTTTGTTTCTTACCTCAATGAAGACAAGGAAACCTTGACGCCAGTCCTATACTTTGAAGGCGAAGACAATGGTTTCCAAGTGGAAGTTGCCCTCCAGTACAATGATGGATTTTCAGATAACATTCTATCATTTGTCAATAACGTTCGTACCAAGGATGGTGGAACTCATGAGACAGGACTCAAGTCAGCCATTACCAAGGTCATGAATGACTACGCTCGTAAGACAGGGCTCCTCAAGGAAAAAGATAAAAATCTTGAAGGGTCAGATTACCGTGAAGGATTAGCAGCCGTTCTTTCTATTCTAGTTCCGGAAGAACACCTCCAGTTTGAAGGTCAGACCAAGGATAAACTAGGAAGCCCTCTGGCTCGTCCAGTTGTGGATGGGATTGTGGCTGATAAGTTGACTTTCTTCCTTATGGAAAATGGGGAACTGGCTTCCAATCTCATTCGTAAGGCTATCAAGGCGCGTGATGCGCGTGAGGCGGCTCGCAAGGCGCGTGATGAGAGCCGAAATGGTAAGAAAAACAAGAAGGACAAGGGCTTGTTGTCTGGAAAATTGACCCCAGCCCAGTCTAAAAACCCTGCAAAGAATGAACTCTACCTAGTCGAGGGGGACTCTGCCGGTGGTTCTGCCAAGCAAGGCCGTGACCGTAAGTTCCAAGCTATCTTACCTCTTCGTGGTAAGGTCATCAATACAGCCAAGGCCAAGATGGCTGATATCCTCAAAAATGAAGAAATCAACACCATGATTTATACCATTGGTGCTGGTGTAGGAGCAGACTTTTCCCTTGAAGATGCTAACTATGATAAGATCATTATCATGACCGATGCGGACACCGATGGTGCCCACATTCAAACCCTCCTCTTAACCTTCTTTTATCGCTACATGCGTCCCCTAGTTGAGGCAGGACATGTCTATATCGCCCTTCCGCCTCTTTACAAGATGTCTAAAGGTAAAGGCAAGAAAGAAGAAGTGGCCTATGCTTGGACGGATGTTGAGCTAGAAGAACTACGTAAGCAGTTCGGTAAAGGGGCTACCCTTCAACGCTACAAAGGTCTTGGTGAAATGAATGCGGACCAACTTTGGGAAACAACTATGAATCCAGAAACCCGCACTCTTATCCGTGTTACGATCGAAGACTTAGCACGCGCCGAACGCCGTGTCAATGTCCTTATGGGAGATAAGGTCGAACCACGCCGTAAGTGGATTGAGGATAATGTCAAGTTTACGCTGGAAGAGAGTGGGGAAGTTATTTTTTAAAATAGTGAGATAAAAGTCCCCTAAAGAAATAGAATATAATTAATTGTAAAGTGAGAAAAAATGATAAAAAAAGTAAAATTAATAATAGTCTGTTCTTTAATTTTTCTTTTTATAATTAGCTTATTATGTTTTTTGATTGACTGGTTTGATATAGGAATATTTTCATCCCTAAAAGGGGATTGGCTAAGTTATTTTGGAAGTATAGTTAGTTCAATTGTCAGTATTTTCGGTATTTATTGGACATTAAGAGATAACAGACTTCAGCAAAAAATTGAACACCGTCGTGAGATACTTCCGTATATTAT
>NZ_RJVZ01000021.1:0-22279 GCF_003944215.1 Streptococcus oralis
GATAAAGGACGATTGACGTTTTGTATATAACTTGTCAGACGGAAACTCCATATTAGCAAAATATTTTGAAATCTTTGCTATTGATTTTTTTTCCTTTTCTAAATCATCCTTGTTTTTATGTGAATAGACCCAATTTTTCTTTGCTTTCAAACAAAACTCTTTAAAAATACCGTCTTGAGGCTTAAATCCAATAGCTCCATCCCCATTTGATACCGGTCTCAAACCCTCTACAAAATCTGTATAATCATAGGAAGGGTGAAATTGTACAAAGCCGATTTGATCTTCATTACCACCAGTTAGCTCTGCCGCTATTTCTTTAGCAAGATAAGTTTTTCCTGTACCAGGTGCGCCACGGAGGATAAGGTTTTTGGATTGTAACAAGATATTACTCAAGGGATGATGAATATTATTTTGTTCAGACATTTCTTTCTCTCCTTGCTTATTATCACTGTCTATAAAATCTTTTGAATACTCAAATAAAATACTACCCAACATTGAAGATTCTAGTTCAGGATATGTTTTAGAAAACAGTTTACAAATCTCATGATTCTGACGATAGGGCCCTCCTTGATTACTTTGGAGAATCAACCTATTCCAAAATTCATTTTGACTATTCATATTTACTCCTAAAAAAGAAGGATTCTCCGAATAAATACAAAGTAGTTTTGTGACTACCGCAGAACGCCCAATAAATTCATTCTTTGACTTTTTTATGTCAAAAATAGGGTTATTGAAATCCAACATTCTACCAGCTTGGATGATCTCATACAAATCCGATTTTAATTTGTTAAATCGGTCTTCTAGTTCTGATTCTGGAATGACTTTATTAGCTTGATCTTTATAACTCTTTGTTTTTTCATTCCAATAAATACCAAATTTTGAAGAACCTCCGCCTCCAATTCCCATAAATAAAGATTTGTATTTCCCCCTCTCAAGACCGTAGCAAAAAGAATTACTTTTAGCGCCTTTCCCAATGACATATTCATCGATAGACATGGTTAAAATTCTATCAAGTGGCCATTCTTTAAGAAATTCTTCACGTAATTTTTCATTGTGAATACTATATTTAAATGCATCTTCTCTTAATCTTATTTTATTTTCTTGGTACCAAGCATAAAAATCTTCCAAGCCAAGCTTTCTTTTATCCATCAATCTTACTCCTTTTATAATAATGTTCAAATAAAAACTATATATTTCACATATAGAATATCATATCTATATAAAAAAGAAAAGAAATTCTAAACAAAAAGCCCAGTGTAGAGACTTTATTCCCTCTTAACACTAGACTTCTTTCTGTCTTAATAATACTCACCTTGACGGTAGTCCCATGAGTTAAAGGTATCTGACAGGTGCATCATGATTTTATCAATGTCAAGCCCTTTGCGGATCACAACTGGCGCTGGTGAAGTTGAACGTGCTCCTCCTTGTTCTGGGATTAGTTTGCCGTCTTTATCAACCATAGACACCATCACACCTTGCTCGTAGCGCGTTTCAATCGTTTTATCAGGTTGGATAGATGCCACATAGTCGTCTGCTTCGATGACAAGGTCCACTGCTCCTTCGATACGTTCTCCGATACCTTCCACCTTACCACGATTTCCTTTTCCAGATGGGTTGGCTGATGAGGCATAGACCATTTTACCTTCTTCCCAAAGTTTAGCAGCCAACTGTTCACCAGCTTTACCAAACCTGATGACAAAACAGCTAGTACCACGAACGTCTGTCATAAGTTCTTCTCGGCCATCACCGTATGCTTTGAGTTTTTCAAAAGCTTCTGGTTTCCAAGGAAGGATACAGCCAAGGAGAATATCTTCGTCCCAATGTTTTTGGTAGAAGGCTTCAATTTCTGGGTTGAGTTGTGCTAAAGCACGTAGCTCGTCCATGCTACCACAAAGTACAACACCTGGTTTGTTACGGTTACGTTCTTTAGCTTCAAATTTGCGTTCAAGTCCTGCCTTATCGCTAGTCATGATAATGTAACCAACTTTTGTAGGGCATACAATGCACCCTCCCTCACCTTTTAAAATGTCATAGCCTTCTTGTGAAAGTGTTCCGTTCCATTGAATGTGTTTTGTCATAGTTCTATTTCCTTTTCTATTTTTTCTAGTCCTGCCAGTAGGCTGGTCGTTGTTTTTCATATGCAGCAATCAAATCTTCATACTGCAAAGTAATACCGATATCATCCAAACCATTTAAGAGCTTGTGTTTCCACTCGCTATCGATTTCAAAAGTGAATTCTCCAACTGGTGAGATGATTTTTTGTTGTTCCAAGTCCACAGTTACCTGGTCGCTTGGTTTCAATTGGGCTAGCTTTTCTCTAACCTCCCTAGGCTGAACAATAGGCAACATGCCATTATTGAGTTCATTATTGTAATGAATGTCACCGAAAGAGCCTGCAATCACGACCTTAAAACCGTAGTCTGCTAGAGCCCAAGCTGCATGTTCCCTCGAAGAACCTGCCCCAAAGTTATCCCCTGAGATAAGAATACTGGCTTTACGGTATTCTGGTCGGTTAAAAACAAAGTCTGGATCCTCAGTGTAGTTATCATCCAAATATCGCCAGGCATACATGAGGTACTTACCAAAGCCTTTTTTATCAATTAACTTGAGAAACTGCTTGGGAAGGATTTGGTCGGTGTCAATGTTATCATTCATAAGAGGAACGGTCGTTCCCGTATAAACTGTAAATTTCTCCATATCCTCTCCTTACTGGGCCTCTGGCATTTGTCGAACATCTACGAAACGCCCTGCAATAGCTGCCGCTGCTGCCATAGCTGGACTGCAAAGATGGGTTTTAGCACCAAATCCTTGTCTGTCCTCAAAGTTGCGGTTACTGGTTGAGGCACAGTGGACCCCATCAGGAACCTTGTCGGGATTCATACCTAGGCACATAGAGCAACCTGGGTCTCGCCACTCAAAGCCAGCATCTAAGAAGACCTTATCCAAGCCCAACTTCTCCGCAGCTCGTTTGACAGGACGCGATCCTGGCACTACAATTGCTGTTAGATTGGGAGCAATCTTCTTCCCTTTTACAAATCGCGCAGCCAGTTGCAAGTCACTGAGCCGAGCATTGGTACAAGACCCGATAAAAATATAGCCTAGCTCAATATCCGCTGGCTTTTGACCAGGCTCCAAGTTCATGTAATGATAAGCTCGTTCATCATTCATATCCTTAATTTCTGGGAAGCTACTGTCAAAGTCGACGCCCATAGCAGGATTGGTTCCCCAGGTCACCATAGGAGCCAAGTCTGAGACATCCATCCGGATAACTTTATCATAAACAGCATCCTCATCGCTGACAAGGGTCTTCCAGTCAGCAACAGCCTCCTCGAAAGCTTCGGGAACGCATTCCCGTCCCTTGAGATAGTCATAGGTAGTCTGATCCGGATTCATGATTCCCATCTTGGAGCCAAACTCGATGGACATATTGCAGATGGTCATTCTCTCTTCCATGGTCAGTGCATCAATGGCTTCTCCACGATATTCCACCACATATCCTACACCACAAGCAACACCATATTTGGCAATTAAGGCGAGAATGTAATCCTTAGAATAAACTCCTTTTTGAGGAACACCAGTGAATTCTACCAACATTTTCTTGGGTTTAACTTGCCAGAGTGTCTGGGTAGCAAAGACATGCTCGACCTCACTGGTCCCAATCCCAAAGGCGATAGCTCCGAAAGCTCCGTGGGTAGCTGTGTGGCTGTCTCCACAGACGATGAATTTTCCTGGTTGGGTCCGTCCTGTCTCTGGACCTACCATGTGAACGATTCCCTGCTTTTCAGAACCGTGAGCAGCATGTTCAATCCCAAACTCCTCAACATTTTCAGCGAGCTTATCAATTTGAGCCTTAGAAATAACATCTCGAATATCGTAGATATTGACCGTTGGTACATTGTGGTCAAAGGTTCCAAATGTCAAGTCGGGCCGTCTCAATCTGCGCCCCGCATCTCGTAATCCTTGAAAAGCTTGGGGACTGGTCACTTCATGAATATAGTGCTGATCCACATACATGAGTTGGGGTTGTCCTTCTTCTCCTGTGATGACATGGCGGTCCCATAATTTATCAAAAATCGATTTTCCTGCCATCCATTACCTCCAAATAAAATATAAGGCTACTAGTGTGGTCACCATCCCGAGAAACCAAACCGTTTTAAAATACCATTTTCTAGTCTTGTGGTGAAAGGTGATTCCTGCCAACCAGGCACCAAAACCACCACAAGTAAGGGCTAAAATGAGTAAAATTTTCTCTGGGACGCGCCAAGCACCTCTTCTTGCCTTGGATTTGTCAATGCCATAAATCAAGAAAATCAGCAAATTCCAAATCAAGAGGGCAAGCGTGATTCCTTCATTTATCTTCATAATCTTTCAATGATAGCTTCTGTCATTTCCTTGGTCGAAGCCTGTCCTCCAATATCTCTTGTTAAAATGCCAGCCGCTAAACTAGCTTCAACAGCACGCTCGATACGCTCCGCATCCTCATAACGTCCAAAGCTGTCTCTCAGCATCATGGCAACTGACAAAATCATAGAGATAGGATTGGCAATTCCTTGACCTGCAATATCAGGTGCCGAACCATGAATAGGTTCATAAAGACTTGGACCTTTTTCAGAATGACTAGCTGATGGCATGACTCCAAGTGTGCCAGATAGAACGCTTGATTCATCTGATAGAATATCCCCGAAGAGATTCTCCGTCACGATGACATCAAACTTAGCAGGATTGGTAATCATGAGCATGGCAGCTGAGTCCACCAACTGGTGTTCCAAGGTTACATCTGGGAAATCCTGAGCGACTTCCTCAGCTACTCTCCGCCAGAGTTTTGAAGTCGCTAGAACATTTTGCTTATCGATACTAGTAACGATTTTTCTCCGATTTCTTGCAATTTCAAATGCCTTGCGAATGATCCGCTCTACTTCCTCATAGCTGTAGTCGTTGATATCACGCGCTTTTCGCTCTTCAAGGATATGATCCCCAAAGTAAATTCCACCTGTCAACTCACGCACCACGACAAAGTCTACACCAGCAATTCGTTCCGGTTTGAGAGGTGACAAATGCTTGAGACTATCAAAAATCTTAACAGGGCGAATATTG
Organism: Streptococcus oralis; assembly: GCF_003944215.1. Lineage (GTDB taxonomy): Bacteria > Bacillota > Bacilli > Lactobacillales > Streptococcaceae > Streptococcus > Streptococcus oralis_BI. The sequence goes on from NZ_RJVZ01000021.1 coordinate 5,095, forward strand.
GCATAGAGATTGAGTTCCTTACGAAGAGCCAGCAAGCCTTGTTCAGGCCGAACCGATGCTCCATCATACTGAGGACTACCGATAGCCGCAAGGAGAATAGCATCTGCTTCTCTACATGCCTTGAGGGTTTCATCAGGTAAGGGATGCCCCGCAGCATCAATACCCGCACCTCCAAAGGGGCTTCTGTCTATCTCATAGTTAAATCCTGTTTTTGAAGCTAGAGCTTCCAGAACCGCTAAACCAGCTTCCATGATTTCTGGACCGATTCCATCCCCTGCTAGAGCTACTATATTCTTTGTCATAGCCTTCTCCTTTACACACTAGGCATGTCTCGGTAGGAAACGCTACGCCCCATCTCACCTGCATTCTCTTTTTGAACAAAGGTATTAGCGTTGATGTAGGCAATAGCGGAAGCCTTTAATACATCGAAATCAAGACCTGCTGCATTAAAGATGGTTTCTGTATCTCTGTTTTCAACAGTGACCAAAACCCGAGCTTGAGCATCAATTCCATCCGTTACCGCGTCAATAGTGTAGGACACCAAGCGGACAGATTGGTTAAAGAACTTATCGATAGCGTTAAAGATCGCTTCAACAGAGCCTTGCCCTGTTGCATTAAATTCGACTTTCTCACCATCCATATTGGCTAGGCTAACGAGCGCTTCAATGTCATTGTCTGCATGGGTTTGAAGTTGCAAATCATCAAAGTGGAAGCCTTCTGGATTTTCAACCATGGTTCCAGCGACCAGAGCTCGAATATCTGCATCTGTGATTTCTTGTTTCTTGTCTGCTAGAGCCTTGAACTTAGCGAAGAGTGGTTTGATATCCTCTTCTGTAAAGTCTAGAGCCAATTCTCTTAGTTTCTCAACAAAAGCATGGCGACCAGACAATTTACCAAGTGGAAGGCTATTACTCTTAACACCAACCAATTCAGGTGTGATAATCTCATAAGTGAGAGGATTTTTAAGGACTCCATCTTGGTGAATGCCAGATTCATGAGAGAAGGCATTGCCACCAACGACAGCCTTATTTTTAGGAACTGGAATACCAGAGAAGCGAGAAACCATTTCTGACGTATTAATGGTTTCATTTAGGACAATACTGGTCTCTGCTTGGTAGTAATCTTGGCGAATATTGAGAGCCACTGCTATTTCTTCCAAAGCAGCATTCCCAGCTCTCTCTCCAATACCATTGATAGTCCCTTCAACACGTCCTGCACCGTTCTTGACAGCAGCAAGGCTGTTAGCCACTGCCATTCCGAGGTCATCATGACAGTGAGGTGAATAGATAATCTGATGATTCGTCTTGACATTCTCAATCAAGTGTTTGAAGATGGCTCCGTACTCTTCTGGCGTGGTAAATCCAACCGTGTCTGGGATATTGATATAAGACGCCCCTGCATCGACTGCTGTTTGAACGACTTGCAAGAGGAAATCCAACTCTGTTCTAGTCGCATCTTCAGGAGAAAATTCAACGATTTCAAACTTAGAACGCGCATAAGAAACATGCTCCTTAATAGCTTCTAAAATCTCTTCCTTGCTCTTATTTAGCTTATACTTGCGGTGAATCGGACTGGTAGCGATAAAGACATGGACCTGTGGATACTTGGCATCCTTTAGCGCCTCGTAACAAGCATCAATATCAGACTTGACCGAACGTGCTAGACCAGTAACCGCCGTTTTTTTCAAGACTTTAGCAATTTCCTGAACTGCCTTAAATGAGTCTGGGCTAGCAGCCGGAAAACCAGCTTCGATGGCTGAAATGCCCCATTTTTCCAACTGCCTTGCAATGGCAATTTTTTCCTTGATTGAAAAGTTAACACCAGGTGTCTGCTCTCCATCCCGAAGGCTGGTATCTAGAAATTCAACTCTACGCATGAGAATTCCCCCTTCAAAATTTCAGTATAGAAAAAACATCTCGCTCAGAAACCCAAGCGAGATGTTGATTTACTCCCGCTTGGTAAGCCAAACAGGACTAATGCTTTTACACTAGCCCGAGTACCTCAACAACAAAGCAAATTGATTAAACTTAGCTGTTTTCATGTTTGACTTTCTCCTTCGTTTGATGTCTTGTTAAGTATTTTAGCATAGGAAAAATCTCTTGTCAAGAAAAAATCCAATATTTTCTGAAAATTTCTTCAGTAAAGAATATTTTGCTAATTGAAAGTATTTGAAAACACAAGGGAATTTCCTTACTTTTTCAAAGTCAAATTCCAACTGATTTCTAGCAAATCTAGAACGTCATCATCAGATAAACTATCATCAAGAGTAAGACTAATCCAGTAGCGTTTGTTCATATGAAAGGCTGGATAAATGCCCTTATATGAAAGCAAGTCCGCCACTTGATCGTGTTTGAGGTTGACAGCTTCGACTAGCCCTTCTCTCCCCTTATCTAACTTATCCCATGGGATTCTCATCAAAACAGCATACCACTTTTGATTGTCTTCATGGCGCAATACAGCTGTATCAGGCGATTTTTCCCACAAATACTCCAATTGATTACCATACTTTTCCTGAACTTGAGCCATGATACGCTTAGTCTGAGGACAGATAAAATCCTGCACATCAAAGCAAGCCTTCCGAATTTGGTAGAGAATCTCCATACAAGCTTGACGGACACTTCCTACAAAACTACCTCTCATGCTTTCCATATGGACTTGAGGATAGAGGTCACCAGTCTCCCGATCAAAAACTTGAAAGCTCACATTATCCGTTGTGATGGACACAGTCACGACAAAGTCTCCATCCAAAATTTGAAAACTGTGGGTCCAGACTTCCTCATTTTCCACAAAACCATAGGCATGAGCTTTATCTTGATTAAACTGATAGGATTTAAATATTTCAAACATAAGTGAAAACTGCTACCCAAAGCTAGCAGTTCCTTTCTATTTTTTTAAAAGACAACCTTGGTACCATGCAATTGTGTCACACCTAGCTGGTCAATAAAGGTTTGACGGTTGTCCAAGTCAATCCCCCCACCTGGCAGAATTTCAATTTTACCTTTAGCATGTTCCAAAATTCTGTGATAGTGAGCAAAACGTTTTTCTAGCGAGTCTCCAGATACTCCAGCACGAGTCAAGATACGAGTGACACCAGCTTGGCTAAGCCAGTCAATAGCTTCCAACTGGTCTTCATCACTCAATTCATCAAAGGCCATGTGGAAGACAATTTCCATTCCTTTAGATGTAGCAATCAGCTTCTCAAGATTAGCCTTGTCCAACTTCTTATCAGCAGTTAAAGCACCAAAGACGACCCCTTGGCTACCTGCTTGAGCAGTTAAACGAATGTCTTCTAGCATGATTGCAATTTCCAGATCTTGATAGACAAAGTCGCCACCACGTGGACGAATCATAGTCATAATGGTGCTATCGTAGTTAGCTGCCAGTTCAACCGCTGCCTTGGTCACTCCATAACTAGGTGTTGTCCCACCAACTGCTAGATTATCACAGAGCTCGATTCGACGAGCTCCAGCCTGCATCGCTTTTTCAAGCAAGGTCACATTTTCAGCACAAAATTCGTAAATCATTTGATTCTCCTTGATGTTTTCTTTAAATTTATTATATCATATTATTTGAATATGCTTTCATTTTTATCAAGGCAAATAACTATTATTTTTATCTATTCTTTGTCAGGAATGACTTTAAAGAGATAGTAGGTGATAAAGATAGTCAAGGCTCCCAGACCGATTTTGACTGGCAAAAGAGGGGCAAGATAAATGGAAATCCCCATCAAGATATAGATAGATACGATGATTTTTTTCTTACGTTCTCGCGCGATAGACTTGGTTTCCCGAAAGTCAGCTACATAAGTCTGATAGAGCTTGGTATGATAAAGCCAATCTTCAAAACGCTTAGAAGATTTTGAAAAGCAAGCGATAGCTAACAAAAGAAAGGGGGTTGTTGGTAAAAGTGGTAAGACAACTCCAATAACAGCTAAAGCCAATGAAATAAAGCCAATACAGAAATAAATAATGCGCATGTCTTCTCCTAATAAAATAATCTTCTACTAGTTTCCCACAAAATGAGGAAATTTGTCAAGCTTAAACTAAAAAGAGCCTAAAATTCATTTTCAGGACTCTTCATTTTATTTAATCTTTTCCTCTTCGTAGTCACCATTACTACATACAATCTGCTTGCCACCACCACGGACTTTTTTCTCCACAAGGAAATGTCCGCATTTTGGACAGTCACGGCCAATTGGTTTGTCCCATGAAGTAAATTCACATTCTGGATAGCGATTGCAACCATAGAAGATACGATTGCGCTTGGTTTTGCGTTCAATGATTTGTCCTTGATGGCAGCTTGGACACTCGACTCCAATCTCTTTGACAATTGCTTGAGTGTGACGGCAGTCTGGGAAGTTGCTACAAGCATAGAATTTACCAAAACGTCCTAGCTTAATCACCATTGGACTACCACAAACTTCACAGTCAAATCCAGCTGGCTCATCCTTAATCTGGATTTTTTCCATTTCAGCTTCAGCCTTGGCTACTTCTTTGGAGAATGGTTTGTAAAATTCGTCAATAACACGTTGCCACTGCTCTTTTCCTACTTCGACATCATCCAGTTTTCCTTCCATCTCAGCTGTGAAGGTCACGTTGACGATGTCTGGGAAATATTCAACGATGAGCTTGTTAACAATTTCTCCTAATTCTGTTGGTTCAAAGCGTTTAGCAGCCAGACGAACGTAGTAACGTTTTTGGATGGTTTCAATGGTCGGAGCGTAGGTTGACGGACGGCCAACTCCATTTTCTTCCAAGGTCTTGATAAGAGTCGCTTCCGAATAGCGAGCTGGCGGTTGAGTGAAATGTTGTTCTGGCTTGCTATTGACTTGCTTGACCACATCTCCAACAGCCATATCTGGCAACATCTTGTTCTTGTCAGAGTCATTGTAGATAGCAAGATAACCATCAAACTTAACTTGACTTCCATTTGCCGCAAACTGAACCCCATTTTGAGAAAGCTTAACAGCCATGGTATCAAATATAGCACCTGTCATCTGGCTGGCCACAAAACGGTTCCAGATAAGGGTATAGAGCTTAAGCTGGTCTTTGTCCAAGTACTTAGCGATGCTTTCAGGTGTGTTAAAGACACTTGAAGGACGAATGGCTTCGTGGGCATCCTGAGCACCTGAGGCGTTCTTGACCTTGCTACCATGCTTGGAATACTTGCTACCAAAACGGTCGTTAATGTAGCTTGCCGCTTCATTCTGAGCCACAGGACTGATACGAGTTGAGTCTGTACGCATATAGGTAATCAAACCTTGCACACCTGATCCGATATTGATCCCTTCGTAGAGTTGTTGAGCCACCATCATAGTCTTTCGAGTACGAAAATTGATTTTGTTAGCCGCATCCATCTGCATGGTTGAAGTCGTATAAGGTAGGGGCGCATTTCGTTTGCGTTCTTTCTTATCTACCTGATCCACTGTAAAATCTTTGCTCGATAGATGGGACAAGACTTCTTTGACTTCTTCGTTGGTGGTCAATTTCATCTTTTTGCCATTTATACCATAGAAAGAAGCCTGAAATTGCTTGGTTCCCTTCTTAAAGACACCATCAATTGTCCAGTATTCTTCCGGTTGGAAGGCATTGATTTCATTTTCACGGTCAATGATGAGCTTAAGGGCAACAGACTGCACCCGCCCTGCTGATAAGCCCTTCTTGACCTTTTTCCACAAAATAGGCGAAATTGAATAACCTACCAAGCGGTCCAAGACACGACGAGCTTGTTGGGCATCGACCAAGTCCATATCAATCTTGCGAGGTTCTTTAAAGGCATTTTTTACTGCGTCTTTAGTGATTTCATTAAAAACTACACGGTTGGCATCATTCTCATCCAAATCAAGGATATGAGCCAAATGCCAGGAAATTGCTTCTCCTTCACGGTCCGGGTCACTCGCCAGAAAGACTTTATTAGCTTTTTTGGCTTCTTTTTTTAAGTCATTGATGAGAGGACCTTTTCCACGGATATTGATATACTGCGGTTCATAGTTGTTTTCAATGTCGACCGACATACTGGATTTTTTCAAATCACGGATATGCCCGACACTGGCTAAAACCTTATAATTTCTGCCTAGATATTTTTCAATCGTTTTCGCCTTAGCAGGCGACTCTACGATGACTAGATTTTTTTTAACTGTTGATTTTTTCTTCTTTGTTGCCGTAGCCACACTATCACACCTTTTCAAAGTAATAAACTTTATAAAGTGTAAACCATTTTTCTATAGCTGTCAAGACCTAAGTCTTATATATAAGAAGAAAAGTTTATCTGAGTGAACAAATTTCTCCTTAAAATTCAAACTCAGCCAGCACATCCTGACCACTGGCAATCAGTTTTGCTCCCTCTTGGATTAGGTGGTGACAGCCATCTGAATGGCCATCTAAAATGTTCCCTGGAATGGCAAAGACATCGCGCCCTTCCTCCATAGCACGCTCACAGGTGATGAGACTGCCCGAACGCATCCTTGCCTCTGCTACAATAACCCCACGACACAGTCCTGCTATGATACGATTTCGAGCTGGAAAATGAAATTTCAGAGGTTGCTCGCCAGGTCCATATTCACTAAGTACCAAATGGTGATTACCAATGTGTTCCTGCAAACGTTTATTGGCTCGGGGATAAAAAACATCCAATCCTGTTCCAATGACGGCAATCGTTCTTCCTCCATTCTGGAGTGCAGCCATATGGGCAGCCGTATCAATCCCTTTGGCCAGACCACTGACCACTATTAACTCGTTTTCCAAACCTTGAATGACTTTCTGAACCGACTTTGCACCCTGACTTGAACATGAACGACTCCCTACAACAGCAATCTTTGGAAATTTCAATAAGTCTAGATTCCCTTTATAAAACAAGAGCGCTGGAGCATCATAAATCTCACTCAAATCCCAAGGATAACAGTCGTCTAGTATCGAGAAGGAGGGAAATTTTTGAAACTCCTTCTCCAACTGCGCATCATCTATCTGGAAATAGCGTTCCATAAAGACAGCAGGATTACGGCACCCAGAGATTTCTGCAATATCTCCTAATAAAAGTTCCTGCTCCACAGTCTCGTCATATTCAAGAACAGTTAAAATTTGTTGATTGGTCAGGCCTGCTTTTCTTAATTTGTAAATCTCATAGTTTGTAATCTTCATAAACAACTCCATTTCTTTTGCTACTCATCTATCTATTCGTAAAAATAAAAAAAGAAGAGCTGAGAATCAATTTTTTTCATTTATCCAGCTTTCATGTTTGATCGCTTGGTTCATCAAAAACACAACAAAACTCTTGAAGATTTCTCAAGAGTTTTGTTTTATATTTCTATTCTTCATCCATGCTCAAGACGCTGAGGAAGGCTTCTTGTGGTACTTCTACTGATCCGATAGCTTTCATGCGTTTCTTACCAGCTTTTTGTTTTTCAAGGAGTTTGCGTTTACGAGAAACGTCACCACCGTAACACTTGGCAAGTACGTTCTTACGAAGGGCCTTGATATCAGTACGAGCCACGATTTTATGCCCAATAGCTGCTTGAATCGGCACCTCAAATTGTTGACGAGGGATGATTTTCTTGAGCTTATCAACGATGAGTTTTCCACGTTCGTAAGCAAAGTCCTTGTGAACGATAAAGCTGAGGGCATCGACCTTATCACCATTGAGAAGGATGTCCATTTTGACCAGCTTAGATGGACGGTACTCTGACAATTCGTAGTCAAAACTTGCATAACCACGCGTCGAAGACTTAAGCTTATCAAAGAAGTCAAAGACAATTTCAGCAAGTGGGATTTGATAGATAACATTAACACGATTGTCATCAATATAGTCCATGGTCACAAAGTCCCCACGTTTGCGTTGAGCCAATTCCATTACTGCCCCAACAAACTCCTGTGGTACCATAATCTGAGCCTTGACATAAGGTTCTTCAATGGTCGCAATCTTAGTTGGGTCTGGGAATTCTGATGGGTTAGATACATCCATAGACTCACCGTCAGTTTGGTTAACCTTATAGATAACAGATGGAGCTGTCATGATGAGGTCAATGTTAAACTCACGCTCTAAACGCTCTTGGATAACATCCATATGAAGAAGTCCAAGGAAACCACAGCGGAAACCAAATCCCAGCGCCTGCGATGTTTCTGGTTCAAATTGAAGACTGGCATCGTTGAGCTGCAATTTTTCAAGGGCTTCGCGAAGATCATTGTACTTGTTTGACTCAATTGGATAAAGACCTGCAAAAACCATAGGATTCATCTGCTTATAGCCATCCAATGGGTCGGCAGCAGGATTGCTTGCTAGGGTCACTGTGTCTCCGACACGCGTGTCTTGAACCGTCTTGATAGAAGCTGCAATATAACCAACGTCACCTGTGGCCAGGAAATCACGCCCTACTGCTTTCGGAGTGAAAATTCCGACCTCAGTCACATCAAAGGTCTTGCCATTACTCATAAGCTGAATCTTATCCCCTGGTTTGACTACTCCGTCCATGACACGAACTTGAAGAATAACACCACGGTAAGCATCGTAGACAGAGTCGAAAATCAAGGCTTTGAGTGGCGCCGTTACATCACCAGTTGGAGCAGGCACTTTCTCTACGATTTGCTCGAGGATTTCTTCGATACCAATACCAGCTTTGGCAGAAGCTAAGACAGCTTCACTGGCATCCAGTCCAATGACATCCTCAATCTCCGTACGCACACGCTCGGGATCGGCTGCTGGTAGGTCAATCTTGTTAATGACTGGCAGAATTTCCAAATCATTGTCCAAGGCTAGATAAACGTTGGCAAGAGTTTGCGCTTCAATCCCTTGGGCTGCATCGACCACCAAAATTGCTCCTTCACAGGCAGCTAAAGAACGCGACACTTCATAGGTAAAGTCCACGTGCCCAGGTGTGTCAATCAAGTGGAAAATATAAGTTTCTCCGTCTTTAGCAGTATAATTCAGCTCAATGGCATTCAACTTAATGGTAATCCCACGTTCTCGTTCTAAATCCATGCTATCCAGAAGTTGGGCTTGCATTTCACGACTAGAAACCGTCTCCGTCTTTTCCAAAATGCGGTCTGCCAGCGTTGACTTCCCGTGGTCAATATGGGCGATAATAGAGAAGTTTCGAATCTTCTCCTGTCGTTTCTTTAATTCTTCTAAGTTCATGATGCTCTTCCTTTCAGGGTATCTATTTATTATAAATTGTTTTTAACATTTTGACAAGACCATACCCTGCTAGGAGTACTAATCTTCGGCAATAAAGCCATCATTTTCGATAAAGTGGTGTTCTGTCATTCCTTGGTCAGTAAAGACAATCCCATGAAGGACACCACCATAGACAGCTCCTCCATCCATGCCAATCTTGCCATCTTCTGTTATCCAAAGCTCAGCAGTACCTCGGTCTTGCTTCAGCAAACCATAAACCGGTGTATGCCCAAAGACAATGGTTTTTCCAGTATGATTTTCGGCTTCGTGGAATGGCTTTCTGAGCCAGACTTTCTTGTAATCTGTGGTTTCATGCCAATCATCCAAAGTTAAATCAATACCTGCGTGAACAAAGATATATTTGTCTGTCTCTACTACAAATGGCATTTGACGAATAAATTCGACCAAGTCTGCTGCTTCTGTCGCAACCCGTTTGGCATCTTCTACGCCATCAACGGGTGCATCCAAGGGACGACCTAGTATAGAGTTAATGGTTGTATCTCCACCATTGCGACGATAGTGGTCATAGCTTTCTTCAGGATTGTCCAACCAAGTCAAAAACATATACTCGTGGTTTCCTGATAGACAGATAGCCCCTTGATTGTCCACCAAGTCCTTGACCATTTCTAGAACACGGCGACTATCTTCACCTCGGTCAATCAAATCCCCTAGAAAAAGCAACTGAGTTTGACCATCCCAGGTTTTGAGCAGATCTTCTAGCATACCTGCTTTCCCGTGAACATCTCCAATTACATAATAGTCTGTCATTTATTTCTCCCTCGTTTGCAATAATTCTCTGGCTTGGGTAAGGGCAGCTTCTGTTACATTTTCACCAGCCAACATCTTAGCTACTTCCTCTACTCGCTCTTCTAAAGTCAAGAGGCGAACCGTCGACACCGTTGAGTGCTCATCACTAATCTTCTCAATAAAGAATTGATAATCCGCAATGGCAATCACTTGTGGAAGGTGAGAAATAGCAAGAACCTGACCATGCTGGCCAATCTTATGAATCTTTTGAGCAATGGCTTGGGCCACACGACCTGAGACTCCCGTATCTACCTCATCAAAGACAATACTGGTCTTCCCTTCCTTACGAGAAAAGGCTGACTTGATAGCCAACATGAGGCGGGATAATTCCCCACCAGACGCAACCTTAACCAAAGGCTTAAAGTCTTCACCAGGGTTGGTCGAAATGTAAAACTCGACCGTTTCATTCCCCTCACGACTGAATTTGCCCTTGCTAAAGCGAACCTGGAACTGTGCCTTCTCCATATAGAGGTCCTGAAGTTCTTGCTTAATCTCAGCTTCAAGCTGCTGAGCCAAATCATGACGAGCAGATGCAAGCTGCCCTGCCAAATCAACAAGATCGACTTCCAATTTCTTGAGCTCTGCTTCCATGTCTTCGGAAGAAAGGTTGTTACCAGTCAAGAGATTGTATTCATCCGTAATCTTAGCAAAATAAAGCAGGACATCGTCCACAGTCCCACCGTACTTGCGGGTAATAGTATTTAAAAGGTCTAAACGATTTTCAACCTGCATGAGGCGATTGCCATCAAAATCCAAGTTCTCAATAATATCTTCTAAACGCTTAGTAATATCTTCTAAAACATAGTAGGTCTCTGAGAGAGAACTCGAAATTTCACGGTATTCAGGGTCATACTCTTCGACACTTTCCATGTCATTCATGGCTGAACGAACATTGGCAAGACTGGAGAATTCCTCATTGTCCAACATACTGTAGGCATTAGTTAGCATATCCGCAATATTCTTATGATTGAGGAGTTTATCTCGTTCTTGGTTGAGAGCTAAGTCTTCACCGGCCTTCAAGTTTGTTGCTTCAATCTCTGCCATTTGGAATTCCAACATCTCAATGCGAGACTTGTGTTCCTGCTGATTTTTCTTGACTTCAAGAACTTGTTTACGCATTTTGCGATAGGCGTCAAAGCTTGTCTGATAAGCTTGTTTGAGTTCTACAAAAGCCGCATCACCAAACCCATCCAACATCTGGATGTGGAGTTGCGGACGCATCAATTCCTCCTGGTCATGTTGCCCATGAATATCGACAAGATGCTGGCCGATTGCACGCAAGACAGAAAGATTGACCATCTGCCCATTGACCCGACTGATGCTACGCCCGTTCTGTAAAATTTCACGACGAATGATGATTTCATCACCCAATTCTAAACCTTGCTCGTCAAAGAGTTCTTGTAAAGAACGGCTATTCTCAACAGAGAAAAGCCCTTCAATCTCCGCCTTTGGCGCACCATGCCGAATAACATCTGTCGTTGCACGAGCCCCCAACATGAGATTCATAGCGTCTATAATGATAGACTTTCCGGCACCTGTCTCACCAGTCAGAACCGTCATACCTTTTTCAAAATTGAGCGAAATCGCCTCGATAATGGCAAAGTTTTTTATCGAAATTTCAAGTAACATATAAACCTACCAATTTTTTACTTGTTCAAACATTTCCTTGGCATCTTCTTCATTTCTCAAGATAATCAAAATTGAGTTGTCGTCTGCCAGACAGTTGAAAATTCTCTCTGAGAAAGTATTCATCAGCTGACTCTTGACAAAGGCAGTATTCCCAGGAATGACATCCAGATTGATCATATTTCCCATGCGCTCAGAACCTACTATGTTATTCTCAGCCAACTGCAAACTTCTTACAATTGTTTTTGGCAATTCATAGATGTATTTATTGTTCTTCAAGGGAATTTTTACGATGCCCAGTTCCTTAATATCTCGTGACACCGTCGCTTGAGTGGCAGAGATACCTGCTTCTTTTAAATGCTCAACGATTTCTTCCTGTGTTCCGATTTGATAATCTGTTACAAATCTTCTAATTTTTTCAAGTCTCTCTTTTTTATTCATCTTTAAATTCTCTATGTGCTCTCTCTACAACTTTTTCTATTTCAGGGGCAACTTGGTTACTTGCTCCTTCTTCCTTTTTCAAATATGCCAGAAATTCGATGTTTCCATGTCCACCTTGAATTGGTGAATAGTCTAATCCAAGCACTGAAAAACCTTGTTCAACTGCCATAGCAGTGACAGATTCAAGGACATGTTGATGAACCTTGGCATCACGAATGATTCCATTTTTCCCAATCTGCTCACGGCCTGCCTCAAACTGAGGTTTGACAAGCGCTACAACTTGACCTTGATCAGCCAAAACACGATGCAAGGCTGGTAAGATCAGACTCAGGGAAATGAAACTCACATCAATACTGGCAAAACTTGGTTCCTGCTCAAAGTCAGTCTTTTCAGCATAACGAAAATTAAACTGCTCCATGCTGACAACCCGTGGGTCTTGACGTAATTTCCAAGCCAACTGATTGGTGCCAACATCGACTGCAAAGACCAACTCAGCACCATTTTGCAACATGACGTCAGTAAATCCTCCAGTGGAAGCCCCAATATCAATCGTTGTCGCTCCCTCCACTGACAAATCAAAGACCTCCATGGCTTTTTCTAATTTTAAGCCACCACGGCTGACATACTTGAGTTTTTCACCTTTGAGTTTTAGCTCAGTGTCATCTGGAATTTTCTCTCCTGGTTTGTCAAAACGCTCCCCATTGAGGACAGCTATAACCAGACCTGCCATGACGCCGCGCTTGGCCTGTTCTCGCGTTTCAAACAAGCCCTGTTTAAAAGCTAGTACATCCACTCTTTCCTTAGCCATTGATTCTCAAACTTTCTACTACTTTCACAATCGATTCTATCTTAAAAGGAACCTGTTGGGCAATTTCTTCCAATTTTACATTAGCTTGATCCAGAGTTTGGTTACAAAAAGCAATCGCCTCCTCCAAACCCAACAAGGCTGGATAGGTTGACTTTTCTGCCTGCAAATCCTTTTGTGGAGTCTTCCCGATTTCCTCAAAACTAGCTGTCACATCCAGCACATCATCTCGAACTTGAAAGGCCAGCCCAATCAATTCACCCACAGTTTTCAGTTTTGCTTGTAACTCTGGTGCTAATTCTGCTATGATAGCAGCTGCTTGAAAAGGAAAGGCTAGCAATTTCCCAGTTTTATTGGCATGAATGGTCTGGAGTGCGTCCAAAGACAAGTGCTGGTGTTCGCCCTCCATGTCCAGAACCTGCCCTGCAACCATTCCCAGACTACCTGACGCAAGGGATAAGTTGGCAATCAAATCCACCTTGATCTGACTTGGCAAATCTGCCTGCGCTATCAAGGCATAGGGATCTAGGAACAAGGCATCTCCTGCCAAAATCGCCATAGCCTCGCCGAATTTCTTATGATTTGTCAAACGTCCCCGACGGTAATCATCATCATCCATGGCAGGAAGATCATCGTGAATCAAGCTTCCTGTATGAATCATTTCCAAGGCCGCAGCTACCTGCGCGTGAGCTGGTTGGATTGCGACCTGCAAGGCTTCCAGAACTTCTAACAAGAGAAAAGGCCGAATACGCTTGCCACCAGCATGAATGGAATAGAGAACGGCATCTCGCAAACTAGAAGCAAACTGCTGGTCTCCATAAAAATCTTCCAAAGCCGACTCCACAAGAGCTAATTTTTCTTGCTTCTTCATTCAAAATCACTTTCTGTTCCGTCTTCTTGCATGACCTTGACCAAGGTCTTTTCAGCCTTGTCCAGCGTCGCTTGGAGCTCTTTTGACAAGACCATGCCCTTTTGAAAGGCCGCAATTGCATCTTCTAAAGCAATTTCACCGTTTTCCAAACTTTGGACAATGGTCTCCAGTTCTGCTAGATTTTCCTCAAATTTCTTTTGTTTTGACATCTTTAACCTCTAATTCTACTTGACCATCTCGCATCAAAAGCGTTACTTGGTCTTTTTTCTTCAACTTCTCAACCGAATCCACAACTGACTCTTCTTTTTTGACAATAGCATAGCCACGCGCCACAATTCGACTGGTATCCAGCATCAGCAGGGCTTCTGAAATCCGCTTGACTTCAGCAACCTTGGCATCATAAACCAGCGCCATTTGGCTACGGAGGAGCTTATCCAACTGAGCAAGCCGGTCCTGATAGCGTTGTATTTTGGTTATAGGTGATAATTGCACCAGTCGGTGTGTTCTAGCTTGGACTAATTGCTTGTTATCGGAAATCCGTGTTCGTAAACCTTGTTTTAATCGCAGTTGCAGTTGGTCCAATCGTTGCAAATAACCATCATACAAGCGCTCTGGTTGTCTAAAGATAACAGACTGACTGCATTTTTTCAAAGCCTCTTTTTTCTTAAACAGAACATTCTGAACAGCCGTTGTCATCCGTTTTTCTTGATTTTGCAAATGGGTCAAGAGATCCAACTTAGTTACTGGTGTTGCCAGTTCTGCTGCAGCCGTTGGTGTCGCAGCCCGACGATCCGCTACAAAGTCTGCCAAGGTCACATCCGTCTCATGACCAACACTGGAAATAATTGGCAAACGGGATTCAAAAATAGCCCGTACCACAATCTCTTCGTTAAAGGCCCAGAGATCCTCGATAGAACCCCCTCCACGACCAATGATGAGGACATCTAGATCCTCACGCTGATTGGCACGCGCAATATTTCGAGCAATTTCCTCTGCTGCTCCATCTCCTTGAACCTTGGTTGGATAGAGAAGAATATCGACACCTGGGAAACGTCTGCTCACGGTTGTGATAATATCTCGAATAACGGCTCCACTGCGACTGGTTACTACACCAATTCTCTTAGAAAATTGGGGCAGAGGTTGCTTGAACCTCTCTTGAAACAAACCTTCTTCTGTCAATTTTTTCTTGAGTTGTTCAAACTGAATCGCAAGCGCACCAACCCCATCAGGCTCAGCTTTTTCAATGATAATAGAGTAGCTCCCGCTGGGTTCATATACCTGTACACGCCCAATCACATTGATTTTCATTCCTTCTTCGAGGTCGAAGCCCAATTTCTGATAAATCCCAGACCAGATGGTTGCTTGAATAACCGCATGGTCATCTTTTAGGGAAAAATATTGGTGAGTAGGTCGTTTACGAAAGTTGGAAACTTGACCAGTTAAATAGACCCGTTCCAAGTAAGGGTCTTTATCGAATTTCATTTTCAGATACTTGGTCAAAGTTGTTACCGATAAATACTTTTCCATCTCCACCTACTATACATTTTCTTGCTTTTCCATGGGTATTATTATACCAAAAATATGCCTAAAAATCTCTTTTTTCATACCGAAACTAAAGGAAAAATAGAAAAAGGAGGTCATGCCTCCTCATCTGATTATTTGCTATTACGAGCTTCTTCCAAAATCTTTGCAATCTTGGTGGTCAAAAGGTCAATAGCAACGGTATTGCTGACTCCCTCAGGAATGACGATATCCGCATACCGCTTGGTCGGCTCAATGAACTGGTGGTACATAGGTTTTACCACACCCAGATATTGGTCAATAACGCTATCTAGACTGCGGCCACGCTCTTCCATATCACGCTTGATACGACGAATAATGCGCACATCATCATCTGTATCCACAAAAATCTTGATATCCATCAAATCGCGCAGGCGCTTATCCTCCAAGACCAAAATTCCCTCAACGATAAAGACATCCTGAGGCTCCTGACGATAGGTCTTGCTGCTTCGTGTATGCTCTGTATAGTCATAAGTCGGAATGTCCACAGGACGCCCTGATAACAATTCCTTAATCTGCTCGATCATCAAGTCTGTATCAAAAGCAAAAGGATGGTCATAGTTGGTTTTGACACGCTCTTCAAAGGTCAAGTGAGACTGATCCTTATAGTATGAATCATGCTCAATCATGGAAATCTTTTCATCAGGAAAATGCGATAAAATGGCTCTTGAAACACTGGTCTTACCACCACCAGAACCACCTGTCACTCCGATAATGATTGGTCTATTTTGCATGCTATCCTCCGTTTTTTTATCCGTCGTCTATTCTATCACATTTCTAGCAAAATTTATAGTCTGATTTTGGATAGATTATGGGTAACAATTCAAATCCCTACATCTCAGTTAGACTAGATAAAAACCTTCCTCGGCTTGTAGAGATTGCCCCTTTTTTCTAGAATTGCTAGCAATGTATCTCCCTCAAAGGCAGCCAATTCCTTATCCGACTGATCAAGCTCGATAAAACGACCAAAGCGCACTTCTGTAGCCTGTTCCAGACTTAGGAAAACTTTGACAAGGTCACCTGTACCAATCTCTAAAGGATAAAGAAAGTCCAGTTGCCCTGCCTCTACTTTTTCAGCAATTTCTTCCAAGCTCAAGGCATCTTCCAGTTGCAAACCTGCAGCACTAGTCCGAATCAAATGGGACATATGGGCCGCATAACCAAGCTTCTCTCCCAAGTCAACTGATAAGGTACGGATATAAGTTCCTTTGCTACATTTTACACGAAAAGTGAATCGTGCAAGATGAGCATCATAAGAAATCGGACTTGTCCGCTCAAATTGATAAATAGTCACCTGACGTTCTGGACGCTCTACTTCCTGACCAGCACGCGCATACTCATAGAGCTTGCGACCATTGACCTTGACAGCCGAATACATAGGCGGAATCTGAATAATAGGCCCAGTTAGACTAGCTATCGCTTCGTCAACAATAGTTTCATCCAAGGGCGACAAAACAGGGGTCTCTGCGACCACTTCACCACTAGCATCCTCGGTTGTCGTTGAATAGCCGATAGTAATCTCCCCCTCGTAGACCTTGCCCTCGTCCTGCATAAACTCGACCATGCGGGTCGCCTTGCCAACTGCAATGGGTAAAACGCCCACTACATCCGGATCCAAGGTCCCACCATGACCAATTTTCTTGGTTCCCAAAATCTTACGCAGTTTAAAAACCGCGTCATGCGAGGTCATCCCCGCTTCTTTTTTTAAGTTGATAATACCGTTCATCTGTTGCTTTCTAGTTTACTGTTATCTTTTAACTTTTTATCCCTACGACTTTTTGACTTTTGTTTCTTAAAATCGTAAAAGTTAATTTTTGCTTCTTGCATTAGTTTATTCAACCATGCTATTTTACTGGACATTATAATACCGTGACGTTCCCCATCAATCTCTATAATTAATTGTCCATTTT
>NZ_RJVZ01000022.1:0-17659 GCF_003944215.1 Streptococcus oralis
GGTCCACTAGCTCATAGAGGCACATCATCCCCTCCTGATCCCAGTCCTCTTTCTCCCACAGATGTAAATGGTATGCTTTGCGGCACTTATGAACGATTCCCTTGCTTTCTTCGTATAATTCTTTTAGATTCATAAACCTCTCCTTTCTGCCTTTAGTTTAGCAGAAAGAACCTAGTCTTTGATCTTCTTCTCCTCTTCTGTATTTCTCGTTGCCTCAACTGCATACAAAAAGAGAGGCATGGCCTCTCTGTGGTTATTTTTCTTCACTCATTTTTGATTTTACTTCATCATAAGATAGGGCATGAGATTCCTCTTCTACATTCTCAGGCATTTTTCCTGTTTCGTAAAGAGATTTAATTTGTGTACTATCTAATGTTTCGTATTTCAACAATGCTTCTGCAATCAGTTTGTGGGTTTCACGATTTGATTGGATAATTTCAGCAGCTTTGTTTCGTGCCTCATTTAATAATGAACGAACTTCCTCATCAATCTCATAGGCTGTTTGTTCTGAAATTGATTTTTGAGGACTTTGTGCACCAAACATAGCATGATTACCCTCATACTGAACTGGGCCAAGTTTTTCACTCATACCGTATTCAGTGACCATTGCACGCGCCATCTGTGTAGCTTGTTCAAAGTCATTTGAAGCTCCTGTCGTTTGGACATTAAAGATAATTTCCTCAGCTACACGACCACCCATCAAACCTGCCAATTGCTCTTTCATGTCTTCTTTAGATAGAAGCATTTGATCCTCTTTAGGAAGTGCAATCATGTAACCACCTGCACGTCCACGTGGTACAATGGTAACTTTATGAACAACACGGGCATTTGACAAGACTAAACCAACAATGGTATGTCCAGCCTCATGATAAGCAACCAATTCACGTTCTCTTTGTGATACTGTTTTATCTTTCTTAGATGGACCAGCAATCACTCTGTCCTCTGCCTCATCAATATCTGAAGCATCAATGACTGACTTGTTGCGACGAGCTGCAACCAAGGCTGCCTCGTTTAGAACATTTTCTAAGTCAGCTCCCACAAAGCCTGGGGTTTGTTGGGCAACTAGTTTCAAATCAACATCGTCTGCTAAAGGTTTATTTTTAGCGTGAACTTTCAAGATTGCTTCACGACCTTTAACATCAGGGCGACCAACCAAGACTTTTCTATCAAAACGTCCCGGGCGTAGTAGAGCAGGATCGAGAACATCTGAACGGTTCGTCGCAGCGATAACGATAATTCCTTCATTTCCCTCAAAACCATCCATTTCAATTAAGAGCTGGTTCAGGGTTTGTTCACGTTCATCATTTCCTCCACCGAGACCGACACCACGTTGACGACCAACAGCATCAATTTCATCGATAAAGATAATGGCTGGTGCTGCTTTTTTTGCATCCTCAAAAAGAGAACGAACACGGCTTGCACCAACTCCGACAAACATTTCTACAAAGTCTGATCCTGAGATGCTAAAGAATGGAACGCCTGCTTCTCCAGCAACCGCCTTAGCAAGTAAAGTCTTACCTGTTCCCGGAGGACCCTCCAAAAGAACACCCGCAGGAATACGCGCACCAAGTTTTGTAAATCGTTTTGGATCTTTTAGGAATTCAACAACTTCGACTAATTCTTGTTTTTCTTCCTCGGCACCTGCAACATCTGAGAAACGTACCTTGATATCTTCTTTGTTAGCAGCCTTGGCCTTGCTACGTCCAAAACTCATTGGATTTCTACTATTATTTCCTCCCATATTTCCCATCATAGAGAATAGGAAGAACAAGAGAATAGCAAATGGCACAACAGAGACAAGGATATTGATCCACATACCGCTTGAACTCTCATGTTTAACTGTTACCTCAGCCTGATGTTCAGAAGCAAGTTTTTGCAATTCTGAAACTGTTGAATCCGACGGAAGAATGGTACTTGAGAATCTTTCTACTTTTGTGGCAGTAGGAGTGAAAAATTGAATTCCTGTTTCTTCTTTACTAGTCTTAGGATTTTTATAAACACCAGACACCTCAATGATGCTACCATTTGGCTGATAGGTTAATTCTTTTACATTGTCTGCTGTAATTTCTTTTACCAATTCTGTATAGTTAATTTTTTCACTTTTCCCAGCAGCATTTCCAGAGTAAAAATACTGGAATCCTGTTACAAGGAAGAAGATAATTAACAAGTATAGAAATGGATTTCTAACTAAACCATTATTTTGTTTTTTCATTAAAGAATGCTCTTTCTAATTTGAATAAACTTCCTCTTTCAACACTCCAACATAAGGAAGATTACGATAATTTTCTTTGTAGTCCAAACCATATCCTACTACAAACTCATTTGGAATAGTAAAGCAAGTATAATCTGCCTCAATTTCAACAACACGACCCTCTGGTTTGTCCAACAAAGTCGCGATTTTAACAGAAGCCACTTCTCTTGCAATAAACATATCTTTCAAATTCTTCAAAGTTTGACCTGTATCGATGATATCTTCTACAAATAGAATATGTCTTCCCTTGATATCTTGAGTTACGTCTTGCTTGATATTGATCACACCACTACTTGCTGTTCCACCATGGTAGCTAGATACCATCATGAAGTCCATCTCAATATGCGTATCAATATGTTTGACCAATTCAGCCATAAAAGGAATTGATCCTTTCAAAATTCCAACAAGAATTGGATTTTTCCCCTCATATTCTTTTGTTAGTTGCGCACCTAGCTTTTTAGCTGCTTCTGTAATTTCATCATGTGAAACGAGGATTTTTTCAATATCGTGTTCTAACATCTTTTTACCTATCTATTTTTTCTATATAAAGTACAGTGTTCATTATATCATTTTTCGTGTTTTTACTCAAATCACTGGTCGCAATTCCTAAAATTGAGACAATTTCTCCAAATTGCTCAATAATAGGGGTTGTTTTTCGTTTTTCAATAGGGATTTTCAAATCTATAAATAAACGTCTCAGTTTCTTTCGGTGACCATTCAGGATAAGAACATCGCCAGGTTTTCGACATCTAATATATACAGGTGTTTCCCGTGAAACCATTATTTTTTGAACAGCGTCCCCTTCAATAGGGATGCCAAAGGAAAATAAATAACCCTTATATCGAACTTGATTTTGATAGTGTAACACAAGTTCATCTTTCTTTTCATCAGACTGTGGACTGATTTTACAAACTCGAAAATTCTGATACTCTTTTATTAGTTCATAACCATTTTTCAGTGGGTGACGATACTGACTTTTAGTTGCTAAAATCTGTTGAACTTCAGCAAACTGAGCCTTTGTCAGATTTAAGTCTGGGAATTGATTAAGATAGTTCTGCAGTAAAACCCCTTGAGTTTGTTGTGAGTATGAAAAGAGCTCATTCAAATCTTCCACATCAATCTGTTCAGAGAGCTCCATTATGGCTACTTGGTAATCTGAAATTTCCCTTCCTAAATCTAAAAGAGCGGATTTAAGACGAGGATTTTCTTTTTCAAGCTCTGGTAAATACCTATTTCGAATACGATTGCGAAAATAGGCATTTTCCTGATTTGTTTGATCTTCAAAATGAACAATTGGTGGAAAATCCTTTTTATGAAAATGCAACAAGGGGCGGATGATTTCGATATCATCAACTACTTGACTTTCTTTTATTCCTGTCAAATGACGTAGCCGACTTCCTCGAATCAAGCGCATCAAAATCGTTTCAACCTGATCATCTGCATGGTGGGCAGTGACCAAGGCTGTCGCTCCAACCTCTTTCATGATTTTCCTAAAAAAATCATAACGAAACTCCCGAGCACGCGCCTCTGAAAAGTCTCCTGAAAAACTTGTGACATAAATAGGAAGTCCAGCTACATCAGCTAACTTCCTTAGTTCATTTTCCTCCCAATCAGACTCCCTTCTCTGCTTGTGATTGACATGTGCTACAATCAGCTCAATTTCTAACTCTTTTTGATAGGTGGACAGTAGATGGAATAAAAACATCGAATCCAGTCCGCCAGACAGAGCTAATACGATTTTAGAATGTTTTTTGAAATACTCTTTTCTGAGAAAATGATTTAAAAAATCCTGCTCCCTCATTTTAGAACCTCATAAACATCCTTAGCTATCTTAGCAATAGTGTCATAATCAGAATTTTTAGTGAAAATAGAGAGAACGAAAGGTGAGTCTGTAAATACAATGGCAGTATCGTGTTTAAACTCGTCAGCATCTCCGATTTTGTGAGCTACCTTAACCGAAACACCTTTCGCAATTCGTTGGTTATCAAAATTCGTCTTGCCTAGAGACTCTAAAACAAAACCATTCTGATTATAAATAGCCTCCATGACTTTTCCAGCCATTTTTGAAGAAGTTAATTTATCATTCACATCCCAATCTTCACCCATAATGGTGGACATTTTTTCTTTAAAAGCCCCGTCAGATTGATTGGTCACATAATAACCTAAAATATTATGAGCAACATTGTCAGACTCCTTTGTTACCTTGGTAATTAATTGTTGGAGACTGTAGTCTTTGTTGTCTCCTGTTTTAGGTAAACTACCACTACCTTCTGGTTTATAGGATCCAGGGAAATTATTGACTTCTGAGACATACTTGAAGCTACTGTCCAGCGTATAGTCACCTTTATTTATCTTATCTTGAGCATAATAAAGGTAGGCTAGTTTCAAGATGCTAGCTGCATAGAGTTTACTGTCTTCATTCACCCCAGCCTCTTTACCTGTACTCAGTTGTTTAACATAAATAGAATAATTTTCATTCTGATAGTTGTTTGACAAGACTTCTTGAACCTTCTGGATACGATTGTCTTCTTCTGAGACGAACTCTTTTGATACCCACCCAACTTGATCAATATGAAGAAATTCTTGTCCCTCAGCAAAGAGGGTTCTATCTACTGTTACGCGTTGATAGGGAGAGAGGGATGAAGAAATTTCTTTAGCACCATAAGGACTGTTATAGATAACAAACCCCGGTTCCAACCATACTTGTCTATTTTGAGTTTGAACTTGACTTTGATCATAGACTAAACGCTTATCTGCAACGATAAACTGATGATTGTTTAATTTAAAAACAGGAATACCTTGTCTATTCAAACGCCATTCTACGATTTTAAAGGTGGTTCCAGAAGTCAATTTTCCAGACTCCTTTACAAGATCTTCATTAGCATAGACAGCTGTTTCTCCATAAACCATTGGCGATTCAAGGGGTTCTTTATAGTAGAATCCATGATCAGACTCAGTTAGATAATAAATTTCTTGCGAAGAGTAAGGGAGCTGTTTTTCTGTGCTAACTACTCTTGAAGTTATGATAAAAACAGATAGTAGTGATAACACTACTAAGAACTTACGCATTCTTCTCTTCCCTTTCTTCTTGTAATCGTAATAAATGGTTTTTAGCTGCCAATTCCTCTAATTTTTCATCTGATAAACTTAAAAATTGCTCAACAACTTCTAATAAATTTTCCATGACATTACCTCGGAAGCAAATCAGGAATCGTGTAAATTGCTTCTCGTTTCTTTGAGTAATAGTACTTGGCGCGTGCATATTTTGCTACATAGTCTTCATCTTTCAACTTTGCAGCAAAAGCAGATTCCTTATCCTTTTCATCACTAAGAGTTTGGTATTGTTCTTTCAACTCTGTCAATTGCTGACGACGTTGCAATAACTGATTATAGCTTTGGGCCAAGTTATAAGTTGGTAAAATAAACAACAAAATCATCAAAATAAGGACCCAACCCATAAAACGATTCCTCTTTTGTCTCTCCTTCATCAGGTAACGACGACGTTGGTGTTCATTTTGAATAAAAGAATTATTCATCTGTACAATATTTTTAGACATTTTCTTCTACCCGTGTTTCACTGATAATTTCATACATGCCAGCTGCATCTTCTTTTTTTGTACTATCTTTCATCTCCAGTACTTTAACAAGCAACAACTTATTTCCAAAGCGAATTTCAACTTGGTCATCAACTTTCAAATCCGTTGAACTTTTGGCCAAGATTCCATTTACCTTGATTCTACCTTTATCTGCTACTTCCTTTGCGACTGTGCGACGCTTAATAATTCGTGATACTTTTAAATACTTGTCTAATCTCATTTTTATTACCTCAAATTATTATTGTACCATTTTTATCCCTTTTATAGAAGAAAAACGTCAAAGAGAATTAGCTTCCTTTGATTCTTTTATCTCTAGTAAACTTTCTCCAAAAATCATCAGTCCTTCTAAAATTTCATAATCCTTCTTATTTCGAACATCAAATACAACTTCCATTAATCCCTTATTCTCAGCTATAGCTGCCTTTAAGTTCGTTGCAGATAAGGCTTTAAAATAATCTTGAGCCAAGAACAGTCGCTGAGTAATTGTTTCAAATTGAACTGTAATCTTATTTTCTTTTCTTTCCACACGTTCTACAAAGACCTTATCCAAGTATGATTTGATCAAACCAATCTCTAAAAGATAAGCCACCACATCGGGATATTCTCCAAAGCGGTCCATCAACTCTTCTTGCAATTCTTCATAGTTGACACGGTTGTCAATTTGACGAATTTTCTTGTAAATTTCAATCTTATGTCGTTGGTCAGAAATATAAGTATCAGGAAGATAAGCATCAATTTGTAAAATCAACTCAGCATTTCCTTTGGTTCTTGTATTCCCATTGCCGTTACGTTTAGCAATAGCTTCCTCTAATAACTGCGAATACAATTCAAAACCAACGGAATCAATGAAACCAGACTGCGATTTTCCTAATAGATTTCCTGCACCACGAATCGAAAGATCTCGCATAGCAATCTTAAATCCAGAGCCCAATTCCGTAAACCCTTTGATTGCCTCTAATCTCTTCTCAGAGACTTCACTGATTGATTTTTCTGGACGATACATGAGATAGGCATAAGCAATACGATTACTACGACCGACTCTTCCTCTTAATTGATACAAGGTTGACAAGCCCATATGGTCCGCATTTTCAATAAATAAAGTATTGGCATTTGGGATATCAACTCCTGTCTCAATAATGGTAGTCGTCACCAAAATATCATACTGACCTTCAATGAAATCCAGTAGAGTATTTTCTAACTGAATCTCACTCATTTGCCCATGAACATAACCAATTGAAGCCTCTGGAATCAACTCCTGTAATTCTGAAACCTTCTGGTCAATCGTGTCAACTTTATTGTAAAGATAGTAAACTTGACCTCCACGCTCCATTTCACGCAAGACAGCATCACGAATCACACTGTCATTCTTTTCTAAAACATAGGTTTGAACAGGATAGCGATTGGTTGGAGGAGTTTCAATAACAGACAAATCTCTGATTCCTAGCATAGACATATGAAGGGTACGAGGGATTGGTGTTGCAGTCAAGGTTAGAACATCTACTTGTTTTTTCAGTTCTTTCAATGTTTCCTTATGCTTAACACCAAATCGTTGTTCCTCATCAATAATCATCAATCCCAAATCTGAAAACACAACATCTTTTGACAAAACACGATGCGTTCCAATCAAAATATCAACTTGACCATTTTTTAATTTTTCAAGTGTCTCTGCCTGCTCTTTTTTACTTCTAAAGCGACTCAGCACATCAATATTAACTGCAAAATTTTGGAATCTCTCTTTAAAATTTGTATAGTGTTGTTGCGCTAAAACCGTCGTCGGAACTAGAACAACAACTTGTTTATGATCATTGACTGCCTTAAAGGCTGCACGCATTGCAACTTCAGTCTTCCCAAAACCAACATCCCCAACTAAAAGTCGATCCATGGGGTGAGAATCCTGCATATCTCTCTTAATTTCCTCAATACTACGAAGTTGATCATCCGTTTCAACATAAGGGAAGGCATCATCAAAAGCATGTTGATCATCATCATCAGCTGAGAAAGCAAAACCCTTCAACTGACTACGTTCAGAATAGAGTTTGATTAAATCGTCAGCTATATCCTCTACCTGGTTCTTAACTTTTTGCTTGGCCTTTTTAAAATGACCGTCATTTAATTTATTAAGTTTTGGCGCTTTACCATCACTTGAAACATATTTAGACAGTAACTGAATCTGCTCTACTGGGATGGAGATTTGATCCCCATTTTGATATTGAACACTGACATAATCACGGTGAATCCCTTTGATTTCAATTGTTTCAATGCCTAGATATTGACCAATTCCATGGATATGGTGAACAACGTAGTCCCCTTTTTCAAGTTCATTATAATCTTTTAAGCGCTCTGCATTTGACGTATGTTGTCTTCGAAAACGACGTTTTAATTTCTTTTGAAAAATCTCATGTTCAGTAATCAGGAGGATTTTTTCATCTACAAAATGAAAACCATGTCTTAGATTACCCTCGATCAAATTTACAGATTCTTTACAGATACTTGACTTATCTCTGAAATCCAGTTTGATCTGATATTCCTCTAAAACATCCTCCAATGTTTTACTTCCCATTGAATTGCTGGACTGCAAGATAATAGTGTAGTCCATTTTTTTATATCGCTCAATTTCTTCTTTAAGAAAAGAAAATTGATTGAAAAACTCCTGCATAGGATATTGATTAAATTGGTAAATGTGATCAAACTTGAGATTTCCTAAACCCTTTTGAAGATTAGAGAAAAAGGTCACTGGACTTTGTTTTTTATAGATTTGCTCAGTATCAGCAAAATACTGCATCTCAGAAAATGATTTACTGTTTTGTAAATCTTCTGTAAAGTATTGTGCTAATTCTCTTTCAAAAACTTCATACTGATTCATCAATTTTTGATAATCATCAAAGAATACTAGTGTATCTTTTTCAATATAATCAAATACAGTCCATGTTTTATCGTAACATAAAGATAAAAACTTTCGACTATCTGAATGTACTTGTTTTTGATGAAAACTTGACAAAATCTCTTCCAAGTATGATTTTAAAATTGGTGATAAGGTCTTGGAAATTTGCTTTTCTAAAGCAGACCGACCTCGTAGATAGTCCTTTTCCCTCAAGAGCATATCACTTGCTGGAAAGATGGTGAGTTCTGTTTGATTTTCTTTTGATAATTGTGTTTCTACTTCGAAAGTCCGAATTCCATCTACTTCATCACCAAAAAACTCGATTCGAAAAGGTTCTAACTGAGACATCTCAAAAATATCTAAAATATCTCCTCGAATACTAAACTCACCTTGAGTTTGTACTTGCGTAACTTTGCGATAGCCTATTTTCTTTAATTTGTGAAGAAGGTCATGTTGATCATATTCTTCACCGACTGCAATTTTTATAATACTTTCTTTAAATCTAGCCGGAGAAGGTAGAATCAATCGACTCGCTGCGATATTACAAACTAAAATCCCTTTCTTAGATGAATCAGTTAAAAAACGCAAGGCTTCAACTCGCGAAATGATTTTTTCTTGTGAAGACATCAAAAACTCTACCATAGGAGAGTCATCGACCAAAAAAGGATAGACAAGTTCCTCTCCTAAGATAGAAAGAAGATCACTGATAATTCTTTCTGCTTCTCCATAAGTTGAAGTCAGTAACACAATCTTATTTTCTTTTTCTAGACTGCTTGCAATTGCAAGAGCCTTGGTAGACGTTGATAAACCAAGTATTAGTTGTCTTTTCTTATCTATCAGATTTTGATGCCATTTTTTTATCTGATCATTTTCTGAGAATAAATCTAATAAAGTCACCATTTAGCCATTATACCTCTGCATCGTTTTCTCAAAGTTTTTTTCTTGTAAATAGTAATTTACAGCATCGTCAACCTTGTCAATTGACTGTAAAATACCTACATAGTTTTCCTGATCAAACTTACTTAAAACATGGTGAACAACTGACATGCCTTTTTTGGGCCTTCCAATTCCTATTTTAATACGGTTAAAGACCTGAGTACCAATATGTTGAATAATAGACTTGATACCATTATGACCACCTGCTGAGCCCTTTGCTCTTAAACGAATTTTTCCGACTTCCATGTCAAGGTCGTCGTAAATAACGAGTAAATCTTCAATATCCAAACCATAGTAAGTCAATAGAGCATGAACTGCTTTCCCGCTTTCATTCATAAAGGTCGTTGGCTTGACAAGATAAATTTTTTCGCCATTTAGGAAAAAAGAGGCTAGGTCAGCTTGAAATATCTTGTCGTGTGTAAAAGTGATGTTTTGTTTTTTAGCCAATTGGTCAATCAACATAAAGCCAACATTGTGCTTGGTTTCAAAATATTTATCCCCTGGATTTCCCAATCCTACAAGTAATTTGGTCATTTATTTTTCCTTTCAAAAGCCAAAAGGGTTGGAATTGCTTTCCAACCTAATTGACATTATTTGTTAAATATTATTAGACATTAAAGCGGAATTCCATGATATCGCCATCTTGAACGATATATTCTTTTCCTTCTTCACGCAAGCGCCCAGCTTCTTTTACAGCCTTTTCAGATCCGTATTTCACTAGATCCTCATATGACATGGTTACTGCACGAATAAAACCTTTTTCAAAGTCTGAGTGAATAATACCAGCTGCTTGAGGAGCTTTCATACCACGCTTAAAGGTCCAAGCACGGACTTCTTTTTCACCAGCTGTAAAGTAAGTTCCAAGTCCAAGCAAGTGGTAAGCAGCTCGAGTCAATTTATCAACACCTGATTCTGTCAAGCCAAGTGCTTCAAGAAACTCTTGCTTATCCTCATCGTCTAACTCAGAAATTTCTTCCTCAGCACGCGCGGAAATAACAACTACCTCTGCATTTTCTGTCGCTGCAAATTCACGAATTTGCTTCACATAATCGATAGAATCTGGATCTGAAACTACATCCTCATCCACATTGGCAACATAAAGAACTGGTTTAGTGGTTAAAAGGAAGAGACCTTTGACAACCTTTTGTTCCTCATCTGTAAATTCAATAGTTCGAGCTGATTTTCCATCTTCAAGAACAGGCTTAATCTTTTGAAGGACGTTAAACTCTGCTACTGATTCTTTATCTTTTTGCGTACGTGCCATCTTTTCTACACGCGCGTAGCGTTTATTGACTGATTCTAAGTCAGCAAGAATCAACTCCAGGTTAATGGTATCAATATCTGCAAGTGGATCCACAAAGGCGTCTTCACGTCCTTGCTCACGCATAACATTTTCATCATCAAAAGCACGAACTACGTGAACAATCGCATCTACTTCACGGATGTTGGCCAAGAATTTATTTCCTAGACCTTCTCCTTTTGATGCTCCTTTTACAATCCCTGCAATATCTGTAAATTCAAAGGTTGTTGGGACTGTCTTTTTAGGAGTAATCATTTCCGTTAGTTTTTGTAGGCGTTCATCTGGAACTTCTACCATTCCAACGTTTGGATCAATAGTCGCAAATGGGTAGTTTGCTGCCTCTGCTCCCGCTTTTGTAATTGCATTAAAAAGGGTTGATTTACCAACGTTTGGCAAACCAACGATACCTGCTGTTAAAGCCATAGTTTCTCATTCTCCGTTCTCATTTCAATCCCTAACATTATAACACAAAAAGGGAAAACTTGCTAACCCTCTAACTAAGGGTTCTTAGTCAATAATCTTATTCATTTTTCGTTCAAAATCATAGCGACTCATCATGACAAGGTGGTTACAATTGCTACATTTGATTTTGATATCTGCCCCTACACGTGTAATTTCCCAACGATTGGCCTTTTTACCTGTTGACTTGATGGTGCAAGCATGTGGTTTTTTCATTTCAACAAAATTTCCAACTTGATACATACTACTCTCCTTTTCTTTTTCGATTATATCATAAAAGAGGCGAGCCAGGCTCAACCTCTTTCACTTAGTTTGTACGAACTGGTGTGATAAGCTGCATGAAATCTTCGTCAGTATCTGCTGGCACAAGAGTAAATGGACGAACTGCTGAGATAAAGCTAATAGTCACCTTTTCGCTATTTAAAGCCTTGAGGGAATCAATCAAGTAAGTTGGGTTGAAACTAATAGTCAAATCATCACCAGTCACCTGCTCCGTATCAATTTCTTCGTTTACTTTACCAACTTCTGGAGAGTGAACATGGGCACTAACAACCCCACTTTTAATTTCAAGCTTCACAGTACCATTTTGAGTCGCACTTGATAAGAGACGAGCACGCTCCATAGATTGACGCAAATTAACCACATCAAAAGTAATTGTAGTGTTAAAGTCTGTTGGAATCAAACGATCTGTATCAGGATAGTTTCCTTCTAGGAGACGAGTATAGAAGCTAATATTTTCGCTTCTAAAGAGGATTTGATTATTTGCAAAGAAAATCTCTACAGTTTCAATATCATCTGTAAATACCGCTGAAAATTCGCGTAGAGAGCGACTAGGAATCACCACATCGAAATCATCTCCATTTTTTTCAAGAGTCAATTTTTTCTGGCTAAGGCGGTGTGAGTCTGTCGCAACTGTTTTTAGTTCTTTGTGTTGGCTCAATACAAAATGAACACCTGTTAAAATTGGACGACTTTCCTGCGTACTTGCAGCAAAAGCTGTTTCATTGATAATTTTCTTGAGTAGTTTTGTTTCAAGAACTAAAGGTGTGCTTGCTGAAATTTCTTGGATTCGTGGGTACTGTTCGCTATCTTTTCCTTTTAGGGTAATTTCTGATTTACCACTTGTTAAGACAATTTGTTTTTGTTCAATCTCTTTGAAATCAAGCGTTACATCTGGAAGACTAGATACAACATTGATAAAGAAAGAAGCTTCAAGAAGAATCGAACCTAAGGAAGTAATCAAAAGACCAGCATCTTCATTTTTTTGAGAAATGAAATTTTCAATGGAAATTTGACCATTGGAACCAATCAAAGTAATGCCTTCATTGGTAACATCAATTTTGATAGTTGATAAAATAGGAATAGCATTTTTTGAGCTAATTGCTCGTTTTGTGGTATTTAGGGCTTGTAGAAATAAATTTTTATTAATTGAAAAATGAATCATGGATTCTCCTTTATTTATTTTTTAGTATTAGAAGGATAATAGAAATAATAGAGTGTGTGAATTCTGTGGAAAACTGATTTCTATTTAGTAATTTCAGACTTTTAAGCTTGTTTAAAAAATGTGGATAAAAAAGATAGAAAAGGAAAAGTTATGCACAAATTATTTAATTTTCTTTTTGATTGCTTCGATTTCTAAGCGTAAATTATCGTCTTCGTCAATCAATGATTTTATTTTAGCATGGGCATGAATAACGGTGGTGTGATCCTTTCCGCCAAATTCTTTTCCAATTTTTGGAAGACTATTATCTGTCAGTTCTCTAGCTAGATACATGGCTACTTGACGCGCCAAAACGATGTTTTGAACTCGTCTCGTCCCCTTCATTTCTTTGACACTCACTCCATAAAAATTACCAACTTCAGTTTGGATTTTGTCAATTGGAATGACTAGCAGTTGGCTAACATCTTGTTTGCGAGCTCTAATAGCCTCTGCAGCAATATCAATAGTGATGTCTTTAATCTTCTTTACTCTGGCAATTAAAGTGATATCGTTAATTGCTCCTTCCAATTCTCGAACATTTGAATCAAATTGGCCAGCCAGATATTCTAGGGTATCACTCTGGAAATGGTAGTTTAAATGTTCCGTTTTACTTTGAAGAATGGCGATACGTGTCTCAAAGTCAGGAGGGGTGATATTTTGAGTCAATCCCCAGCTAAAGCGCGTGACAAGTCTTTCTTCAAGTCCTTCTAAGTGTTTAGGACTTCGGTCACTAGTCAGAACGATTTGTTTTTGATTGCTATGAAGAGCGTTGAAAGTATTGAAAAACTCTTCTTGAGTTGCAACCTTTTTTCCACTGAGAGATTGGATATCATCAATCAGTAAGAGATCAAGGCTTCGGTAAGTTTTTTTAAATTTTTCCATTTCCCCGAGCCTCAGATGCTCAAGAAAGTCGTTGATAAAACTTTCAGCAGGAATATACTTAACCCGAGCTTCAGGAATATTTTTTAGAATTTCATTTCCGATAGCATTCAGTAAATGGGTTTTCCCTAGTCCAGGACCACCATAAATGAAAAGGGGATTATAAGTCAATGCGAGGTCTTCGGAAACAGCCAGAGCAGCAGACTTAGCCCAGATATTCCCATCTCCTTGAATAAAGTTATCAAAGGTATATTTTTCCTTTAATCCTGTTTCAGAATATGGAATAGCAAGATTGGCCTGTGAAGCAACATAATGATTGCTATTTTCAGAATCCATGACATAGGTTGAAGATTCTTCTTCAGGCTTTGTTAAGACAAATTGAGTTTTTATTTCAGTATCGTAAACTTCAAAACCAGCAGCCACAATGATATCCTTGAGCTGTTTTTTCCAAACCATTTCCATTTCAGGTCTAGGTAAAAAGATAGTAGCTACATTTCCCTCCACTTTTATGAGTTCAGCAGGTGTGGCATAGAAATCGTACATAGAACGTGTCAATCTTTCTTGAGCCAATTCCAAGATTTGATTCCAAAATTGTTTTTCTTTCACCGATTATCCCCTCCTTTGCTATATTTGATGTAAAAAGGTTTACTGTTAGACTTATTTTACCATAGATGCTAGCATTTTTCCACAATCTGTGGAAAAGAATCCACAATGTTTATATTTTTTATCCACAGGTTGGGGATAAGTGAGGAATTCAAAGAATTCCTTGGTTTTTTGCTAGAAAAATTAGTGGATAAATTTGTGAGTTGAAAAAATAAAAGAACAGCCTTATTTCAGGCTGTTGATAATTCTGTCATATTCTTTTTGGCTTGAAAAAGAAATAATAACCTTTCCAGTATCTTTTTTAGAAAGTTTAATTTCTACATTTAATCCAAGTAGTTTTTTTAATTTATCTTCCTCATCTTTGATGAAAGAATCACTTTTTTTCTGCTTCTTTTGTTTTTTCTCTGTCAGCAGTGTTTCTAACTTTCTCACAGAGATGTCTTCATTTTTAATTAGTTGAAAAAAATAGTCTTGCTGCTCTTTATTCAAACCAACTAGTGCGCGTGCATGAGCTTGAGAAATTTTTCCATTTTCTACTTCAGATAAGATGTGCTCTGGTAGGGAAAGCAAACGAATAAAATTAGTGATATAAGGACGAGATTTTCCCATTTTATCCGCTATTTCGGTATGGGTATATCCTTTTTCTACCAAAGATTCGTAGGCGCGTGCCTCTTCAACTGGATTCAAGTTTTCTCTCTGTAAATTCTCAATGATAGACTGAATCATCATTTCCTGATCTGAGAGGTGTTTCACAACGGCTGGAATAGAAGTCAGACCAGCCAAGAGAGAAGCCCGATATCGTCTCTCTCCTGCAAGGATTTCATAACCAATTACAGGAGATTGACGAACGATGATGGGTTGGATGACCCCATTTTCTTTGATTGACTCAGCCAATTCCCTTAGTTTATCTGCATTAAATTCTTTTCGAGGTTGATAGGGATTTTTTTGTATTTCCGAGATAGAAATCATTTCAAATTTTTCCATGATTCTACACTAACATATCTTTTATTATATGTAAAGTTTTCTTTACACTGATGTCAATTAAGATTCTAAATCACTTGTACTTTTATCTAGTTTAACAGTTGTAGTCTCCTCTTTCCCATTTCGATAGTAGGTGATTTTAATGGTGTCTCCGATAGAATGGTTGTAAAGAGCACTCTGTAAATCTGTTGACGAAGAAATATCCTTGTCGTCAACTTTGGTAATAACGTCGTATTTTTCAAGGTGACCAGATGCAGGCATATTATTTTGAACAGATTTTACCACTACACCAGAAGTTACGCTACTTGGAATATTGAGTTTTCTAAGATCATTAGCTCCGATATTAGCCAAATTAACCATTTGAATTCCAAGAGCAGGGCGAGTCACTTTACCGTCACTTTCAAGCTGTTTAATAATATTTTGAGCATCATTTGATGGGATTGCAAAACCAAGACCTTCGACAGAGGTTCCACCATTACTTGCAATTTTACTTGATGTAATCCCGATAACTTGGCCTTGAATGTTTATAAGTGGACCACCAGAGTTACCAGGGTTAATGGCAGTATCTGTCTGAATAGCTTTTGTAGAAATGGCTTGACCATCTTGAGATTTTAGAGAGACATTTCGATTGAGACTTGAAATGATTCCTTGGGTAACTGTATTGGCATATTCGGATCCTAGAGGACTACCAATTGCGATTGCAGTCTCACCAACATTTAGTTTGCTAGAATCTCCAAATTCTGCTACGGTTGTGACTTTTTCTGAAGAAATTTTTACGACAGCAATATCAGAGAACGTATCAGAACCGACAATTTCACCAGGAACTTTTGTACCGTCTGCTAAACGGATATCAACTTTTGAAGCTCCTTTAATAACGTGGGTATTTGTCACAAGATAGGCATCTTTCCCATTCTTTTTGTAAATAACACCGGAACCTTCACTTGCTACTTGCTGAGAGTCGGTATCCGTATCTGTCTCGTCATTTCCAAAAACACTATTTTGCCGATTTGCTGAATAAGTGATGACCGATACAACGGCATCTTTTACCTTGTTAACGGCCTGAGTTGTTGCATTTTCATTTTTGTAGGAAGTCTGAGTAACAGTGTTTGTAGTGTTATTTGCGGCTTGACTTACTTGTTTTTGATAAAGTTGCAGTGTCACAAAACTTCCCAGAGCACCACTCAAAAATCCTACCAGAATGATGATAAGAAAGGTAACTCCTTTTTTGTAAAATTTTTGTAAGTGTTTCATAAACGCCTCCGTTTGTTTTTTTATTTGATTAAAGTATAAATCTATTAACTTAATTCAAGCTTAAAGGTAGAAGTTTTACACAAGTTGTGGATAACTTACGTTATTCTGTGAATTTGCTTGTTTTCCTATATAATTTTTTGTGAATAAGATGTGAAATGAAGTGTGAATATGTTAGAATAGAAGAATGAAAATAAAAATTGTAACAATTGGAAAACTGAAGGAAAAATACCTTAAAGATGGTATTGCTGAATATACTAAACGAATTTCACGTTTCGCCACTGTAGAAATCATTGAGCTAGTTGATGAAAAAACTCCAGATAAGGCAAGTGAGTCAGAAAATCACAAAATATTAGAAATAGAGGGAAATCGAATTCTTTCTAAAGTTGGAGAAAGAGATTTTGTTGTTGTGTTGGCAATTGAAGGAAAAACTCTCTCTTCAGAAGAATTCAGTAAACAGCTGGAACAGGCTTCTATAAGGGGATTTTCTACCCTTACATTTATTATTGGAGGAAGTTTGGGACTAGCTCCTATTGTGAAGCATCGAGCTAATCTCTCTGTTAGTTTTGGGCGTTTAACTTTACCACATCAGTTAATGAGATTAGTCCTTGTTGAACAAATTTATCGTGCTTTTACGATTCAGCAGGGTTCTCCTTATCACAAATAGAATATTGACTTACTTCTTGTTTTTTGATAGAATGGTCATGTTAGGTCTCATAGCTCAGCTGGATAGAGCATTCGCCTTCTAAGCGAACGGTCGCAGGTTCGAATCCTGCTGGGATCAGTACATTAGAGAAAAAGCTGGGATTACTCCCAGCTTTTTTCTTAAAAAAGTGCATTTCAGGTACAAAACAGTGCAGTTGAGAAGAAATTTTTCTTAAATAATCTTCATTTTGTATAATAAACTTGTAAGTTAATTTACAAGAAAAACAATACAGGAGATTTCACTATGAAAAACACAGTTAAATTGGAACAGTTCACAAAGCTTACAGAGAAAGAATTGCAGGAGATTCAAGGTGGGGAATGGAGAATTCCAGAATTAATA
>NZ_RJVZ01000023.1:0-17575 GCF_003944215.1 Streptococcus oralis
ACTTTGTAGATGTCAACTTCAGCTCCATCAAAGTATAGATAAGAAGGTAGAGATTGGACTGAAATATAGTGAAATGTATTAAAATTGAAAAAAGAAAAAACGCTTGAAATCAGAGTTTTTCTTATGTATTGATTCGTATTGAATGCTTACTTCACTTCTGTAAAAATTAACTTCTACACCTACAAAGCCTATTCTGACAGACTTTATAAAAGCCTAAGAAAAAAAGTAGAGATTCATACAGTGTCTAGATTTTCCAAAAATTCTTTATCATCAAATATTATTAACGAAACTATCAAACCAAATACGATGCATTGCTTCAAAGAATTCTTTAGTTGTTTGACTCGCTTGATCATCTAAATACCACTATGAAAGAGAATATCCTCAAAAGTATGGAGAGTTACAGTACTTTCTAAGATGAGGGCTCCAGATTTGGACCAATCCCTTCGTGACAACTTTTCAGGAGAAGAATTAGCAAGTTACTTTTCAATTCGTGGTTACAAATTGACTCCAAAGGGAGAGCAGATACTGGAACAGTACCAGGACATTATCGACCGTCATCCAAAGAAAAATCTCTAAGCAAGCGACTTTCTGGTCGGCTTCCTCTTAAACTACCTTGTCACTAATATTTGAAATCCCCTTACTTTTAAGGTACAATGGTAGAAATGAATTTTTAAGAGGTTAACAATGAAAAAACTAGCAACCCTTCTTTTACTATCAACTGTAGCCCTTGCTGGATGTACTAGTATCCAACGTGGTCTCCGTGGTGATGACTATGTCGACTCCAGTATCTCAGCTGAAGAAAGCTCAAAAGCAGCTGCTCAGGCTGCCAAAGATTTGAATGACGCTTTGACCAATGACAATGCCAACTTCCCTCAACTTTCTAAGGAGGTTGCTGAAGATGAAGCTGAGGTTATTTTACACACAAATCAAGGCGATATCCGCATCAAACTTTTTCCAAAACTAGCACCTCTTGCAGTTGAAAACTTCCTTACTCACGCTAAGGAAGGCTACTATAACGGCATCACCTTCCACCGTGTCATCGATGGCTTTATGGTCCAAACTGGAGATCCTAAGGGAGATGGTACAGGGGGCCAATCTATCTGGCATGATAAGGATAAAACAAAGGACAAGGGAACTGGTTTCAAAAATGAAATCTCTCCTTACCTATACAATATCCGAGGAGCACTTGCTATGGCTAACACAGGTCAACCAAACACCAACGGTAGCCAATTCTTCATCAACCAAAACTCAACAGATATTTCAGCTAAACTCCCTACAAGCAAGTATCCAAAGAAAATCATCGAAGCCTATAAAGAAGGTGGAAATCCAAGTCTAGACGGCAAACACCCTGTCTTTGGTCAAGTCATTGATGGCATGGATGTTGTCGACAAGATTGCCAAGGCTGAAAAAGATGAAAAAGACAAGCCAACGACTGCTATTACAATAGATAGCATTGAAGTGGTCAAGGACTACGACTTCAGCAAAAAGTAGGCCATCAATAGATAAGGAGACGATGATATGATTCTATTTTGGGGTTCTAAAGGTTATCAGAAAGATTTGGGACATACGCAAACTGCTATCGAGTGCGGTCACTGTAACAATGTCGACACATGGGAGATTGTTGAAACAGGACGCAAGTTCACCCTCTACTGGATTCCAATTTTTCCTTATGGCAAAACTTATTTCGTTTCTTGTCCGGTTTGCCACTATGGTAAAGAAATCGAAAAATCTGAAGTTGAAAGCTATTTAAATTACTAGTTAAAAAAGCCAAGTCTAAATGACTTGGCTTTTTTAGTGCTTTTAAGTTAGCTTATTAAAGTCCCAGATTTGGTCCATCCAGCCTTCATAGAAGTCTGGTTCGTGGCAGACCATGAGGATAGACCCCTTGTACTCTTTAAGGGCTCGCTTGAGTTCATCCTTGGCATCCACATCCAGGTGGTTGGTCGGCTCGTCCAGCACTAAGACGTTATTTTCACGATTCATCAAGAGACAGAAACGAACCTTGGCTTGTTCTCCACCTGACAAAACCTGAATTTGGCTTTCGATATGCTTAGTTGTCAAACCACAACGAGCAAGGGCTGCACGAACTTCTGCCTGATTGAGTGCTGGAAAGGCGTTCCAGACCGCTTCTAGAGGCGTCTGACGATTGCCCCCTTCTACTTCCTGTTCAAAGTAACCAAGTTCTAGGTAGTCACCGCGTTCGACTTCTCCAGCGATTGGTGGAATAATACCCAAGAGAGACTTCAAGAGAGTTGTTTTCCCGATACCATTTGCCCCAATAATGGCAACCTTTTGATTGCGTTCAAAGGTGAGGTTTAAAGGCTTGGTAAGGGGACGGTCATAACCAATCTGCAAGTCCTTGGCTTGGAAGATAAAGCGCCCAGGTGTACGAGCTGGTTTGAAATCAAAGGACGGTTTTGGCTTCTCACTTTGCAGTTCGATAATATCCATCTTGTCGAGTTTCTTTT
This sequence comes from Streptococcus oralis, assembly GCF_003944215.1. Classification (GTDB taxonomy): domain Bacteria; phylum Bacillota; class Bacilli; order Lactobacillales; family Streptococcaceae; genus Streptococcus; species Streptococcus oralis_BI. The sequence goes on from NZ_RJVZ01000023.1 coordinate 2,469, forward strand.
GACGGGACATGGCCATATTACGTGTTGCAACACGGGCTTTATTGCGAGCGACGAAATCCTTAAGGTCTGCAATTTCTTTCTGCTGACGTTCGTAGGCCGCTTCTAGCTGAGATTTCTTCATAGCATAGACTTCTTGGAACTGGTAGTAGTCACCAGAGTAACGCGTCAGCTGTTGATTTTCCACATGGTAGACGATATTGATTACGTCGTTGAGGAAAGGAATATCGTGCGAAATAAGGACAAAAGCATTCTCATAGTTTTGGAGATAACGCTTGAGCCAGTCAATATGTTCAGCATCCAAGTAGTTGGTTGGCTCGTCAAGCAACAAAATATCTGGTTTTTCAAGAAGGAGTTTGGCCAAAAGAACCTTGGTTCTTTGTCCACCTGATAAGGCTGTTACATCCATATCCATACCATAGTCCATGACACCGAGAGCACGCGCTACTTCATCAATCTTAGCATCCAAAGTATAGAAGTCACGACTCTCCAAACGATCTTGGAGTTCACCAACTTCTTCCATGAGCGCATCAATATCTGCTCCGTCTTCCGCCATCTCCATATAGAGGTCATTGATACGTGCTTCTGCTTTAAATAGCTCATCAAAGGCCGTACGGAGCACATCACGAACAGTTTGACCTTCCTTTAGCACAGCGTGCTGGTCCAGATAGCCAGCAGTCACATATTTGGACCACTCCACCTTCCCTTCATCTGGTAACATCTTACCAGTCACGATGCTCATAAAGGTTGATTTTCCCTCACCATTGGCACCGACTAAACCGATGTGTTCACCCTTGAGGAGACGGAAAGACACATCTTCAAAAATTGCACGGTCACCAAAACCGTGACTCAGATTTTTAACTTCTAAAATACTCATTCTAATTCCTTATCTTGTTTTTATGCAGTCCTTTATAGAGGAGCCAAGCCAGATAGCCTCCCAGGGTATTGGTCCACAAATCATCAATCTCAAACACACGATTAAAATCAAAGAAAAAGTCTAAGACCAGCTGCGTACATTCAATTCCTAAGCTCAGAAGAAAACTGAGAAATAGGATTTTTTTCGTTTTTCGTAAGTTTGGATAGAGGTAAAGCAGTTGAAAGACCAGAGGGAAGAGCAAGAAGACATTTAAAATGTTCTGCAAAAAGATCCAAAGGACTTGTCCCAAACTGGTCACTTCACCTAGATTCCAAAGGGAGTTTAAAGGAGTTAAAAGAAAAACCAGGCGTCCAAAAGTTTGAATACCTGGAGTTTCCACTCCTGTAGGAAGTTGAGGTTGGGGAGTAAAACAAAAACAGACAATGCATAGGCCGTAAACAACCACTCCCGATCTTAAGATTAATTCTCTTTTTCTAGTCATTTTATGGATTTACCGCTGCGACTGCCTTCTGGCGATCACGTTTCATTGTATTGGAGCGTAATTGTCCACAAGCTGCATCAATATCAGTACCATGCTCTTGACGAACAACACAGTTAACCCCTTTTTTCTTGAGGGTATCGTAGAAGGCCATCACGCGCTCTTTAGGACTACGGCTATATTGATCATGCTCACTAACTGGATTGTAAGGAATCAAGTTGACGTATGATAATTTCTTGATGTTCTTGAGCAATTCCGCCAATTCCAAGGCTTGTTCTACACCGTCGTTGACTTCATTGAGCATGATGTATTCAAAGGTCACACGGCGATTAGTTGTTTCAATGTAATACTCAATAGCTGCGAAAAGTTTTTCAATCGGAAAGGCACGGTTAATCTTCATGATGCTTGAGCGCAATTCATTATTGGGTGCGTGAAGGGAAACAGCTAGATTAACCTGTACGCCTTCATTAGCAAAGTCACGAATTTTATGGGCCAAACCTGAAGTTGAAACCGTGATATGACGAGCACCGATAGCCATCCCCTTATCATCATTGATGGTACGGACAAAATTCAAAACATTGTTGTAGTTATCAAATGGTTCACCAATTCCCATGACAACGATATGGCTGACACGTTCGTCCTGACCACGCTCATCAAAGTATTTCTGAACCAACATGATCTGCGCTACGATTTCCCCGTTATTAAGGTCACGTTGCTTCTTAATCAAGCCTGACGCACAGAAGGTACAACCAATATTACAGCCGACCTGAGTGGTCACACAGACTGACAAACCGTAGTGTTGACGCATAAGTACTGTCTCAATCAACATACCATCTGGCAACTCAAAAAGATACTTAACAGTACCATCAGCTGACTCTTGTACAATGCGTTGTTTCAATGGATTTACCACAAACTGCTCATTGAGCTTGGCAATCAAATCCTTGGAAAGATTGGTCATTTCTTCAAATGACTGGACACGTTTACGGTAGAGCCATTCCCAGATTTGATCTGCTCGGAATTTCTTTTCTCCTTGTTCTAATACCCATTCTTGCATGGTTTGACGTGTTAAACTATAAATAGACGGTTTCATCTCTTCTCCTTATTCTCTATCTATTTCTGACGAATGACAAAATGGCGCTGTCCCTTGTCCTCTTTCTGAGACTTTTGGTCCTTATGACGACGTCTATTTCGCTTATCCGCATTTGGTTTTCTCTTGTTTTGCGAAGGTTTCTTGCCTCTTCTAGGAAGGTTTTCCTCCTCTTTTCTACGCATTTTCTTGTCAAATGACGCACGCTTAGGTGCTTGGTTTTCTAAGACAAAATAAGCACAACCATAACTACAGTACTCTAAAAGATAATCCTGTAAGCGACTGATCTTTTCAATTTTTTCCTCTGTCCGATCGTCTTTGTAAAAACCACGTAGGCGAAGCTGTTCATTGCTCCAGTCCCCCACGACATAATCAAACTTGGTCAACACTTCTGAGAAGCGTTGATTAAAGACTGTCACATCGAAAGCCTCCTTGATATTTTCAACCAAGGTAAAAGCAATCCCTTCAGTCTCAACCTTATCCCCATTTACATGAAATTCTGGGCCAGGAAACTTGTTATAGTTGTATAATTCAGGTGCAATTTCTTTACGCATAGTCTTCCTTTTCCACGATTACTTAACACTCTATTTTACCATAATTTCTAGCAGTTAGCACGTTTCTCATAAAAATGAAAAAAGTCTGACGATTTTGTCAGACCAGAATCATATAACCTAAAAAAGAGAAGAACAATTCTTCCCTCCATATACCATTATTTAGCAGCTGCGTACAATTCATCTACTTTGTTCCAGTTGATTACTGAGAAGAAAGCTTTGATGTAGTCAGGACGCACGTTGCGGTATTTCACGTAGTAAGCATGTTCCCAAACGTCCAAACCCAAGATTGGTTTTTTACCTTCTGAGATTGGTGTGTCTTGGTTTGCTGTTGAAGTTACTTCAAGCTTCCCTTCTTTGTTGACAACCAACCAAGCCCATCCAGAACCGAAGCGAGTTGTAGCTGCTGCTGTAAAGGCCGCTTGGAACTCTTCAAATGAACCAAATGTTGCATCGATTGCTGCTGCAAGTTCTGCTGAAGGAGCAGTCTTTTCAGGAGTCATCAATTCCCAGAAAAGAGCGTGGTTCAAGTGTCCACCACCGTTGTTGATAAGCGCTTGGCGGATATCAGCTGGGATAGATTCTACATCAGCAAGCAAAGCTTCAAGGTCTTCACCAATTTCAGGGTGTTTTTCAAGAGCTGCATTTGCATTGTTGACATAAGTTTGGTGGTGTTTGTCATGGTGCAAGTGCATTGTTTCTGCATCGATGTATGGTTCCAAAGCGTCGTATGCGTATGGAAGGTCTGGTAAGATAATAGCCATCTGTAATACCTCTTTTTCTTTCTATATGAAAATGATAACGCAATCATCCTCTTTTTTCAAGTTTTTTGCTCAATTTGCTTCTGCCGCGATCTGCAAAAGTGCCTTTTCAAACAGGTACCCTTTTTCATAGACACCTGTCTTAATCTGGTAGTCCGTTTCAATCAAATAAGAAATCGCTCGCTTGAGAAAGGCCATGGAAATCCCTCTCGAATCTCTCAGTGCAAACTTGATTTGATAAGGATTAGGGTTGCGCCCCAAGTAAGTTCCCAGACTGCTTGCAATCTGCGATTCCGTCTGACCAGTCTCTGATAAAATCTTCACTTGGGTAAAGGTACGAAACTGTCCTAACATGACAGCTATGAGCTTGATCTCATCCTCCCCTTGCAATGTCAAATCTCTGACCAAGTCACGGGCCTGATCAATCTTTTTGCCCAAGATAAGCTGAGTCAAATCAAAAATATTGTCCTGCAGAGTCTTTGGAATAGCCTCGACAATGTCCTTCTCCTCAATCACGCCGTCTGATTTATAAGACTGTAAAAAAAGGAGGTTTTTCTGGATTTCACTAAATTGAAAACCAGATTTGAGAAGTAGATTTTCAAAGGATTGCCCCACAAACTGCAGACCTTGTGTCTGACTCCATTTTTGGAAATACTGGCGCAGTTCTTGTTCCTTGGGTTCAATAGCATCAAAAACAGTCGCATCTCGTTTGAGCAATTTGACCAACCGTCTTTTACTATCCAACTTTCCTTCCGCAAAAATCAACAACTTGGTTGTTGGCGAAGGGTTATCAAGGTATGCCTCAAATGACTTGAGCTCATCATCTGTTAAAAAACGTTTCTTGGCTGTTGTGATATCGACAAAATGGTCTAATATCACGATTTTCTCATCCGCAAAGAAAGGGAGACTGACCAACTCCAACTCTAAGTCTTTATAAGCCACTTCTTTCATATCAAAGTAAGCAAAATTGAGATCAGCTGGATCATAACCAATCTGCTTCAACACTTGACTCTTCATAACTTCAAACTGACCCTGGTCTGTCCCTGTAAATAGATTCAAGCTAGATAGATTTGATAACGTCAACTTCTGACTGTCTTCAATGGCTAGCATCTTCTCTCCTTTCTTCTGATTTTTCGATTTAATTTAGTCAATATAGCGCAATTTCCCACGGAAATCTTCTAGTCTCTCGTACCCTTTTTCCTCCATAATAGCTTTCAGTTCATTGGTAATGCGTTCAAAAGCACCTACGCCTTCTTTGTGAAGAGTAGTTCCTACTTGCACCATACTCGCACCGCAGAGGATATGTTCAAAGGCATCACGACCCGTAAGAACGCCACCCGTTCCGATGATTTGGATTTGGGGATTTAAACGTTGGTAAAAGGCGTGCACATTCGCTAGAGCAGTCGGTTTGATATACTCTCCACCAATGCCTCCAAAACCGTTTTTAGGGCGAATAACGACAGACTCATCTTCGATATAGAGACCATTCCCGATAGAGTTAACACAGTTAACAAATTTGAGTGGATACTTGTTAAAAATAGCTGCCGCTTGGTCAAAGTGGACAATATCAAAATATGGTGGCAACTTGATTCCAAGAGGTTTGGTAAAGTAGGCAAATACCTCTGACAAGATACGGTCTGTTGTTTCAAAATCATAGGCAATCTGAGGTTTTCCTGGAACGTTTGGACAAGAGAGATTAAGCTCTGTCAGTCCTTTGAATTCACTCTCTTGAACTTTTTTCAAGATGGCATGTGTTTCTTCTGGAGACATGCCAACTAAAGATAGGAAGAAAGTTCGGTTTGGCTCTTTTTCCTGCAAGTCCAAAAGATAGTCCAGATAGTAGTCTAAGCCATTATTTGGTAAGCCCATGGAGTTGATAGAACCAAGTGGAACATCCTGATAACGTGGTTCAGGATTCCCCTGACGAAAGTCCAAGGTCGCTGTCTTTGTGACAAAGGTTCCCGCCGCTGAGTTTTTGACTCCTTCAAGCTCTTCTATCGTCATACAAGCCACACCTGCTGCATTCATCAAGCAATTATCAAACTCAAAGCCAGCTATTTGTGTTTTCGTTGATACCATGATTCTGATCCTCCAGATTCCTTTTATTTCTAATATTATACCATACTTTAAGATTTTCTCTTTGAGAAACTAATTTCTATATAAAACGTTCGGTTTTGTAAATTGAAAGAATTTTTAGAAAATTTCTGTTTTTTTCTTTACACTCAAAAAAAATTCTGCTATAATGGCTCATGTAATAAAATATAACAACAAAAAGGAGAACGATATGACATCTGCTAAAGACTATATCCAAAGCGTGTTTGCAACTGTGAAAGCTCGTAACGGGCATGAGGCTGAATTTCTCCAGGCGGTTGAAGAATTCTTCAGCACTTTGGAACCTGTATTTGAAAAACATCCTGAGTATATCGAAGAAAACATCTTGGCACGTATCACTGAGCCTGAGCGCGTGATTTCTTTCCGTGTTCCTTGGGTGGACCGTGAGGGAAAAGTCCAAGTCAACCGTGGTTACCGTGTTCAATTCAACTCAGCTGTTGGACCATATAAAGGCGGACTTCGTTTCCACCCAACTGTAAACCAAGGGATCTTGAAATTCCTTGGCTTCGAACAAATCTTTAAAAACGTTTTGACTGGACTTCCAATTGGTGGAGGTAAAGGGGGATCAGACTTCGATCCTAAAGGAAAGACTGATGCTGAAGTGATGCGCTTTTGCCAAAGCTTTATGACAGAATTGCAAAAATACATCGGACCATCTCTTGACGTACCTGCTGGTGATATCGGTGTTGGTGGACGTGAAATTGGTTACCTTTACGGACAATACAAACGTCTTAATCAATTTGATGCGGGTGTCTTGACTGGTAAACCTCTTGGATTTGGTGGTAGCTTGATTCGTCCAGAAGCAACTGGTTATGGTTTGGTTTACTATACTGAAGAAATGCTGAAAGCGAATGGTAACAGCTTTGCTGGTAAAAAAGTGGTTATTTCAGGTTCTGGTAACGTAGCCCAATACGCTCTTCAAAAAGCTACTGAACTCGGCGCAACTGTGATCTCAGTATCCGACTCAAACGGCTATGTCATCGATGAAAATGGTATCGAGTTCGACCTTCTAGCAGATGTGAAAAATAATCGTCGTGCTCGTTTGACTGAATATGCAGCTGAGAAGCCGACTGCTACTTACTACGAAGGTTCTGTATGGACTTACGCTGGTAACTACGATATTGCTCTTCCATGTGCGACTCAAAACGAAATCAATGGTGACGCAGCTAAACGTTTGGTTGCCCAAGGCGTTGTCTGCGTATCAGAAGGTGCCAACATGCCAAGTGACCTAGATGCTATCAAAGTCTACAAAGAAAATGGTCTCCTTTACGGACCAGCAAAAGCAGCCAATGCTGGTGGTGTAGCTGTATCTGCCCTTGAAATGAGCCAAAATAGCCTTCGCCTCTCATGGACTCGTGAAGAAGTTGATGGACGTCTCAAAGACATCATGACAAACATCTTCAACACAGCTAAAACAACCGCTGAAACTTATGGTCTTGGTACTGACTACCTTGCAGGAGCAAATATCGCTGCCTTCGAAAACGTAGCAAACGCTATGATTGCACAAGGTGTTGTTTAAGATTCATTTGCTTAATCCTCAATCGCTCTGATTGGGGATTTTTATGTCGGCTTCAAAAAAGCTCACTATTTAAAATAGTAAGCTTAAAATCAAGATTTATGTTACTTCTACTAAGGCAAAAGACAGGCATTCAACAATTTCATTTACTGCTTCATCTATGTCTAGCTCCTCATTATTATTCAACATCATTGGAAGAGCATAAGAAAGACTCAAAGCTAAAATATAACGAACGATTCTTTCATTTGACCAATCTCGGATAACACCATTTTCTTTAAACTGATTTAGAACCGGACTAATTGGCTTAATGATAGAGTGAACAATGGTATTCCCTAACTGGTCAGAAATAGTTTCATCAATAAAAGAACGGTTCAAGAGAATTTTAACTTGCATTTGATTCTCCTGAATAAAAACTAGTCTATCTCGAACTATGCTTCTTAAAAATAGCGGAAAAGACTCTTGGTTTGCTGTAAATTTCTTCTCAGAAAAATCAGCAATCACATCTGGAATAACTTGCTTAAGAAAAGTCGATAAAATTGCTTCTAAGATGCCTTCCTTAGTTTTAAAGTAACTAAAAACTGTCCCTTCTGAAACTCCAGCCTCCTTAGCAATAAAGCTGGCTGTTGTATTTTCAAAGCCAATTTCTGAAAATAACTTTAGACTTGATAATAATACTTGACGTTGTTTTAAACTCAGGTTGCTATTTTCTAATGTCTGAGCATACTTTTCTTCTAAACTTTCCATTGCTGGCACCTCTCTGCTACTTTCTTACTTTTACGACTTTCTTACCTCGAGTGTGTCCCAATTTTAGACTACGATATGCCTCTCTAACTGACTTTAGAGAAAAATCATAAACCTGATCAATATTCAGCCGAACCTTCCCTTCTGAGACCATTTCTGCTAGAGTGTTCAAATCATAATATGTGGAATGTCTCGGACCCGTGAACTGGGCACCTTTTATCATAACATATGGTGAAGGTACTAGCGTTCCAATAGCCGTGCCCTTCAATCCCAAACTGAAAGCCAATTTAACATAATCACTTCCATAGCAATCCAAGAATTTTGTAATTGGCTTTGCACTTGCTGATAGAAGAGCATTCTGGATGTTCTCTTCGTAGGCTACCGGTATAGCACCTAAAGACTTCAGATAATCTGAATTTTTCTTACTCGCAATTCCAATAACTATCGCACCTTTAGCAACCGCATACTGTACTGCGATACTTCCAATACCTCCTGCTGCTGCTGAAATAACTATAACATCTTTAGAGTTTAGCTCAATCCTTCTAAAAGCACCTCCCACAGTTAGAGAGGCTACACCCATAGTAGCTGCATGGTTCATATCAATCATCTCTGGCTTCAACACAATTTCTGATTCATTGACACAAATTTCTGTTGCCAAAGCTCCCCTCTTGGTGCCTAATCCAGAGTCACTGATCATTGTTCCAAAAACCTTATCACCTACTGCAAACCGACTTACTCCTTCACCAACTTCTGTGATAACTCCAGCAAAATCCCGACCAATACCTCTTGGAAAAAGAGATGATTTTGATTCAAACCAATGACTTGGCTTCCTTAGTTTCGTCATAAAAGATAGAAAACGAAGTGGCTTTGCACCCTCAAAAGTTTTATAATCAATAGGATTTAAACCAACTGCATAAACTTCTACCCTAACTTGATTCACTTTCAAAGAATCAGATTTAATGTTCACTAAATCTAACACTTCTTCATCACCGAAATGACTATATTGTATTGCTTGAACAACCATTGTATGAACTCCTTACACATCTAAAAAAAAATGAGTGAGCACTCAATCATTTTTCTTAATTATATGCTTATTCCCCATAGATGTCAACTATACTGTTTCCAAAAGTTCTAACTAAGTTAGCTGTTCATGATAAAAATAGATCTATTTTTCCTTATGAAAGATTATCAAACTATAACTCAAAGAAATCCGACTGCTTATAAAAGCAGCCGGATTTTTATATATCTAATTTTTCAAAAAATTTTCCTGTTGACTGCTTTTCTTTTAGCTTCTCCAGTAGCTCATTCTCCAGAAAAAGACTTAGTTCGTCAAAGTCTTGACAAACCTTAAAAACAGTCTCTCTGTCCAACTGGTCATAAGCTAGTTCGTAATAGTCCTTATGATGTTGCCAATTCTGCTCATAATTGATATCTGTTCGTTGATAGTAAACAATATTTTGCTTCGGTGTCAGGTAAATCTTCTGTGTTAGAATGCTTTTCCGATCTTTGGATAACTTGCTACGACTGAAAATCTTAACACCTTGAAAAATCTTGCGCTCATGGATACCTTGATTTGTGACTTTTAATTCAACTCTTTTATAGTGCATATAGTCACCTCCAAAAATTACTTTCATTATATCAGACTCTGGCAGATTTGCAAGCAAAAGTATCATTTCCAAAAATCTTTAGTAGCCTCTAAAATTTCTTCTGTCGGTGTTACTGTGGCCTCAATAATGCTCTTGCCAGTCTTTTTCAGATAGGCTTGTATCAGATGATAGCCATAAGCATAGCCTGCAGCATAGGGCATCCCAGCCGGTATTTGACCTTGAATCTCAGCTATTTCATCACCGTAAAGATAAGGAGCCATTTCCGCCATCCCTGTTAGCTGAAGCTGACTTGAGATGATGGGTTTAATCTCTTCTAACTGCTCGGAACTAGTTGAAGTGACCCAGGATCCGATGAGCTCTTTACCATAGAGCTCAGCAGCAAAAGACTCTGCTAATCCTTCACTGACTACCCAGTCTGCTAGTGTTGTCTGCTGGTTCCATTTGATAAATTGGAAGCGAACATTGTGGTTGCACTCGTGAGCCAACGCGGCTTGCACACGTGGTAAAGTATAGTCATTCGGCAACAGACTAAGCATGAGGTATCCTGGAATTCCTCCATCTCCACTGTATCCCTTATTAAGCTGTAGCATAGGTTTTTCTGGATTGCCCAGTAAAATAGTAAAATGGTAATCCTCAACCTCTAAGTCATAGCCAGCTTGCTTAAAAAGACCGATACTCCTCTTGATAGTATCCTGACAATCTTGCCAGAGTTGATCAGAGCTCAGAGCGTCGATAGCTGGTCTATCCTTCTCTGACAGAGTTCCGGGTAGCTGATTCATAAAACCAAGTAGGAACAAAGCATCAAATCCTTCGGGATACTTGGCTTTCAGAGGAATATGTTGAGTTTGGTATTTCGTATCAGAAGGTGCCAACATGCCTAGCAACCTTGATGCGATTAAAGTCTACAAAGAAAACGGAATCCATTTTGGACCTGCCAAAGCTGCCAACGCTGGTGGTGTAGCTGTATCTGCACTTGAAATGAGCCAAAACAGCCTTCGCCTTTCATGGACACGTGAAGAAGTTGACGGCCGTCTCAAAGACATCATGACCAATATCTTCAACACAGCTAAAACAACCGCTGAAACTTACGGTCTTGGTACTGACTACCTTGCAGGAGCAAATATCGCTGCCTTTGAAAATGTAGACAATGCTATGATTGCACAAGGTATTGTTTAAGAAATATGCTAAAAACCTCAATCAAAACGATCGAGGTTTTTTTGAAGCTTCATCTTCTATCAAAACTTCTTCTTCCATAGCATTTTTTATTTTTTTGCCCAAAGATAATAACGTTTCTACATCAGAGGGTTTGCTTGTCCCGAGAGGATTCCAAGTAGAAGATGATAAATTCTCATATTCCTTAGACCGAACTCGAAATTTAATATTATCCCCCTTGGTGTCTATGTCTACATTTAAGGCTCTCGTCCCCAGTTTAGGCTCCTTATTTTTTATCCTACAGAAAATAACTTCTCCTGATACAATCTCCTTTCCATTACACCAAATCCTAATATTTCTTCCAGATAATTCTACGACAAAATTCTTCACTAGACTACCTTGTATTTTTTTAATTAAAAGAAAACTAATTCCAAAAAATACTAATACTATCGTATAAAGAAAAAGAGGTTGTGACTTAAAAAAATCATTCAGTTTTAAATAGAATACAGCCAACTGTATTCCCAATACAGGAAGCATGAGGAACATGGGAAAAAGGACACCAATTATTATATCTGATTTTGCTGTTGTCGCTGTAAATTCATATCTTTCCATCAATATCACCTTTATAACATTTCCTTTTTATAGAACATTAATCCCATACTAAGACGGATGCATCAGGGAGTTCAATCTCCCTTTCCCCTAGCAAAGATAAATTTTGAACTATTCTAAGGATATTGTACCACTATTTCTGCAAAAAATACCTTAGCAAACATAATCTCCTTCCACAGATACATCATCGCTTTATCGAGCGCTGGAGTTTGATTGACATGGTTCTCTAATCAAACTCCAGAACTTTATGATGAAAATCTTATGGAACAACTGGAGACACTTTATAAATTTTCTCTTTTCAATTATAAAGAAAAACCGCTACTCCTAAGAATAGCGGTTTAATCATGTTTTTAAGCTACTAATGTAGTTTCTCTATTATTTAAGAGTAACAATTTGCAAATCCTATTTTCTCCCAGTATTAGTGGATTAATTCCTCAATTTTCAACTTTGGCAGGAATTTGGTAGGTAAATTGATAACCCAAGATTATCTAAACTATTTGTAATCTCTTCTGAAATAGTTGAATCACCTGAATAATACCAGTGACTATATGTATTCAACGTGGTTGACTTATCAGCATGTCCTAATCGATATGAAACATATAAGGTATCCTTATGTAATACATTTATAAGATAGGATGCATGACTATGTCTTAATCCTTTCCCTGTAATTTCTGGTACACCAGTAATCCTAGCATGCCTTTTTATTATCCTAGAGATTGTAGACTTACACAAGGGCTCACCAAAACGTGATATTACATAATCTTTATCATCATTCTTGATTTGAACTTCTCGCCATTTTTTAAGTATTGTAATTGTAAAATCATCTAAATCAATTTTACGATTCCCTGCTACTGTCTTTGTTTGTTGTTTAGCATACCATACACCGTTTTTATCTTTCTCAATCGTCGAATGAACATGAATCCATTTACGTTCAAAATCAATATCTTCCCATTTAAGAGCAATACCCTCACTAACTCTTAAACCAGTCATAAAATATAACCAGATCGTCATGTAATTATGGAGTCCCTCGTACTCACTAATATCAAAAGAGTTTATTACCTTCTTAAATTCATCAAATGTCCAAAATTTTGTATCAGGGTGCTTTCCTCTAGGATTATCTAATCCTTTAAAAGGAACTCTATCAATATAACCCAATCTTTCTGCATAGCCCAGACATGCTTTAAATCTAGACCACATATTTTTAGCATAGTTACTAGAATACTTGTCTATAATAGCTAAGCGAAATCTTTCACAGTCAATAGTACTAATATCAGATAGTTTTTTGCTACCAAATTGCTTAATAAATAACTGATGATGTGGTAAAGCAGTCTGATAAGTTACAAATTGAACTTTTTGTTGATAGTATTTTAAATAGGTCTCTTCCATAAACTCTTTAAAAGTTAGAAAGCTATTATTAATAGTAGAGTTCGCAAATTCATGCTTTAAACGAACTATTTCATCGTAGGCTTCTTTAAAAGAACTAAACGGTAAACCCTGCTGATTTTTCCTTCCTTTCTTCTGAATTCTTTTCCCAGTTATTGGATCAACTCCTAATTCAATTTGAAAATAAATTTTTCCTTTTGAATCTTTATATACACCTTTATATTTCTTTGTCTTTGATATAACCATTTTTCTCACCTTCTATATCTGAAAAAGAAATACCAATTAAATTTTCTACAATATTTTTAGGAGCAATGCCTAACCTTTTGTTATCGAAAGGTGAACACCCTAATTTTACCGCATTCTTATCATTTTTTCTAGCTTCTTCAAATTTTTTTACAGCAATTTTTTTTGCCTGTCTAATAATATTCCTCGATGTGTGCTCAGGAAAACCAATAGCAACTAAATCTTTATAGTTTACTGTTTCCATGATTTTAATACTTCCTTTCTTAGTTTTTTACCTCCATGGCATGACTGATGAAGTCATCATAAGAATTTCACTTGCTGCTCTTTTACGGTGGCAGCCTGAACGGTCAGAAGTATCATTGTATATCATTTGTATCATGGCATATAAAGTATCGCTCTATTTTATTGATGGTTTTAATGTCGCTCTTATCATGGCGAGCCATTCAAAACTGCTCCACAAATGAGGAAAGTACCATTTTGGACTATTCAATTGTCAAAGAACAAATAAAAAATCTCCTCATTTTCACACTCTATGAAATTGAGGAGATTATTTTCTAAAGCGAATTTTATCAGGAAAATCTGTCAATCCCAATAGATAGTCTGTACTGACATCGTAAAAGTTTGAGAGAGTTACCAATACATCTGCCGTCAAGGCATGCTCACCCCGTTCAATTTTAGCATAAGCTGAGTTTGTAAACGAAAGTATTTTAGCTATTTGTTTTTGGGTCAAATCGTGATCTTCCCTCAAATCTCTCAAACGTCTGTACATCTAGCTTTCTCCTGAGAAAAGTATAATATATAAAACTAAGAAATCTTTCAAAGTGTCCAAACTGGACATTTTGAACTAAAATTAATTTATTAAACACTTCTCATAAGCATATCTATTAACCGCCTGAGAGCAAAGATTTTACCAACTATTTAAAATTACTGACTTTCAAAAATTAGTCTTATTGTAAAATAAAGTGAAAAACAAAAGACATGTTTATCTAATATATTATAGTCTCAAAAATATTACAAAATTATAGGAAAATGTTCACAAATCAATCATACAAGCACTTCTCTGAAGTTGAACAATACTAAATTTTAGGTTTATTTAAACAAAGGAAAAAACTGCTTATACTGCTCGTCGTTAGGATAGAAACCGTTCTATTTTTACTTGTAAAACTAATCGAGATTCTGTAACACCGGTGAAACAAATCAATGATAGAAGATCTACTGATAACAGTATTATGCAAATCCAATCTAGGATTTTCATTATCATTCTATAGAAGCTAGCTATCACTTGTAACTAAATAAGATTTAGCCTGACTTTCTGACAGAGTTCACATAAGTTAAGAAAGAAAAACCAAGGGGACATAGTATGAAAACTTTTATTCACACTTATAAATTCCAACATTTTGATTCAGTTGTTTCTTAAATCAAGATGATTTATGACTATATGCATCAAGAAAAGTTTATTAAATTACCTAGTGTTGTACAACTTTTTAATAAATCTACCAAGACTATATCTCCTAAAAACAACTAGGTGATAAAAATTTATTTTGCCCGTGCCTATTCATCCTATGATCAGACATTCGATGAGAACTTCATCACACCTTTACGTAACTTCGTTTCAAAAGCAAATTCACTCAAAGAATTGAAATAAGATTTTATAGAGGATAGTACAAAAATATTTAACGAAAGCCTAGAAGAATTCATGGGTATAAGTCATCGAAAAAGCTGCTTGAGTTGACTCAAACAGCTTGAAAGGATTAAATATGATAAAACAAACAGATATGTGTTTGAAATAAACAAAAATCACTCATATGAGCGATTAAGTAAATTATTATTCTTTGAAAATCGATGCCAGTTCTTTTAAATCGTCTAACACATCTTTCTCAGAATTGATATTAAAGTCTCTTTCAACTAATACATACTCTAAATTAGTACATTTATCTTTGATGCTATCTACAACAGCTAAAATTTCAGAACTTAATTTTTCTGAATGTGTATC
>NZ_RJVZ01000024.1:0-16888 GCF_003944215.1 Streptococcus oralis
GTTATAAAACACCTTTATACAAGCAATTTTTCTTCTTAATGTATTCGTTTTTATGTTAGATTGTGTCAACTCTTCGACATAGGATTCGACATTATCATAGTTTGAGTTATAAAATTGCATAAGATCATTCTTATAAGCTCGAATCGTGTGTGAACTCAAACGCTTATGAGTTTTGCAATAATCTAAGTAAGTTGAAATAAGTTTATAATCCATAAAAATCTCCTTTATCAATAATCATGCTATTATAAACTTATTTGGGTGCTTTGTATAGTGATAATAAATTGTTATCACTAGGAGAGTGAAAAATGAGTGGGCAAACCTGTTTTGTTGTGATGGGATATGGTGTAAAAAGACTACCTGGTACTTTTATTAAATTAAACTTAGATGATATCTATTTTAAATTTATAAAGCCAGTGATAGAAGAATGTGGGCTCAAATCGCTTTATGCTGAACAGGCTTATCGAGGTGATGAAGTTCCAACTACGATTTCCATTAGCAGGAATTTCATTGAATCCCTTTTTTTAGCTGATATCGTCATTGCAGATATTAGCACGCTCAATCAAAATGCAATTTATGAATTGGGACTGAGGCATGCAATGAAGCCTAAGTCAACTATCATAATGTGTGAAGAAGAAACAATTTCTAAATACCCATTTTTCGATATTTCAATGCTGCCACAAATTCGATATCAGAGAAAGAAAATTTTATCAGATACTGAATATAAAGCAGATATGTTTAGTAAACTAAAGTTGATTATTCAATCTTGTCAAGCTACTGATAATTCTTATATTGATAGTCCTGTATTTGATTTAAGTTTATATGAAATCAAGCCATTAGCTTACAGTCAAAACAATCTAAAAAATATTGGGGTTTCCCTTAGGGAATTGATTCTAAAAGCTGAGGATAGCCAAGAAAATTTAGATTTTTCAACTGCAGAGCAGTATTATAATAAAGCCTTAAGAGTTTCTTTTGATTTAGATATTTTTTCACAATACATTCTTTGTCGATATAAGAAAGACTTATCTATTGAAAATCTAGCTAATGTGTTAAAATATGTTCATGAGACAATAGATTTATCAACAACTACTCATGAAGATTTATTAGGAATCACAGCTGCTATCCATAAAAGTATTTTTAACCAAACCTCTGACCCTATCCATTTGGAGAAAGCACTACGGTACTATAAAAATGGTTCAAACTTTGAAGGTGGAAATTTATATTGTGCTAGGAACTATTGTGCATTGTTATTGAAACGATATATGGTTACAGATGACATCGAATCAATTATGGAATACTATTATACGGCAGTACATTTTGCGAAGACTTGTTTGAGCGAAGCGATTAATATACATAGAGAAGAAACTGACTTTGATGATGTTTGGTATAATGAAAATCTAAAAGATCTCAACTTTATTGCACTAGGCATAAAAGATTCATTTACCAAATTTCGACCAGTTACCCAAAGACAGAAAGAAACTGTAACAGCTGGACGAACTGAGCTTCAAACTGATTATTTTAGAATGAAAGAAATAATAAAAGGAAAGTGATATGAGCCACTTTCCTTTTGATTTAAAATCGTTTATTTCTTGATAATTTCCAATAATGTAGACCTAGTGGTGTCAAGCGACAAGATTTACTGTTCATAGCAGCAAAATACATATGTTCTTCACCTACTGGCTCAATTAAACCAACACTTTCATATAGCTGTAATTCTTTAAATTTGGCAACATTCGCTTCTTTAGCGTAAGGTTCTTTATACTCATGAGTTACTTCAGGAGTATTTGTAAATTCAAATGATGGATCTAATGGAAATTCTGATGTTGCTTCTACAAAATATTGATGAAGTTTTCGCAAAACTCTTTTTGACACTTTAGCTTCTACTGTTCTGATAGGTAAAAAACCTGTAATATTTGTTTTAAATAGTGGTCTTTGTTCCCACGCTCCTAACGACTGATCTACAAAAGAATACAGACTTGCTGGAGTGATATTTCCACCAACATCTGCAGCACCACCTTTTAATCCTTGAATGAGCAATTCAGTAAACACTCCGTGGCCTGTTATCCCATCCTCAATTGCAACTTCATCACGATTACTTGCTGTTAAAATAGTAACACCTTTACCTATTATAGCATCGGTTGATTTATTTGCATTAAAGTCCCCTAATTTACCAGAGTAGCAACAATCCAAAATAATAATTTTATTTTTACTCTGTGAAGTATTTACCATATACAAGATATCATTCATTGATACTCCAGCATCCCTACCGTTAAAATCAGGAGTCACTATTTGACCTACCAATTCGTCTGTTCCATGCCCTGAAAAGTAGAAAAGTGCAATATCAGATTCCCCCTCATTAAAGAGAGAATGCAAAAGGTCAAGCATTTCTGATTTACTTGTTACATCTAACTCAAGTTTCACATCAAAATTTGGAGACCCATCTCCATTTTCTTTAAGGAGAGATGCAATTTCAATTGCATCATTTACACATCCGTTTAAAGGGTATTGCGGATACTTGTCGATACCAATAACTAAAGCCTTATTTTTTAACATAAGTCTTACCTCACAATTGTTTAATCCAAGTACTGATTCTTTCCCAATTCCAATCAACTATAGTAATGTAACCCATGTCATTTGGAATTGTTGCACCGATATGATTTTTATTACCATAAATAGCAAGGAGTGGTATACCTTCATCTTTAGCACAATTCATTTCCCAGATTTGCCCACTTGCTCTCTTAGTATTCTGAGTGATAATAGAAATTACACCATCACAACCTTTAATCCGTACTCTACACTTTGTTTTCCACTGAAAATCCCACGGTTGCTTAACAGACATATCCACAAATTCAAATGGAGAGTTTGTATTTCTTGATTGGCCCCTTAGAAAATCTCGTAAATTTTCATCCTCAATGGCAAAACTTATAAAGATTCTTTTCATCTAAATACCTCCCTTTAAAAGTATTGTTGTTTATATTATATCACATTAGAAAGCGCTCTATACGATATTTCCTTCAATTGTATTGAATATTTCTTCCAGTGATTTTTTCCAACAATATATTTCTTTCTCTAAAATTCGTTCGAAGAAAGAGTCAATTTGTGTCTTATCCTCCAATGAAAAATCTGATACAGATACAATTTTTTTATCATCTTTTAGAATACCATCAATTCGCAAATTTTTTTGCTTAATGATTAGAATAGGAATATTATTTGAGATTGCCATAGCACCTTCAATTTGGCAAAACGAGCTAGTAATCCATTTCCCATCTAACGACTGTTCGTCAGATTCAAAAAACTTTTTATCTTGAATTGCTCCCTTTTTTAAAACTCCAGATTGAATATACGTATGCCCGAAAGCTAGGATAACCATACCATAACATCTTTTTATCATTTCATTTAAAGCAGATAATGATTCATAGGGAGAATAATCTTTTGCTTGTAGAGTTATGCTTTCTATATTATAGTTCTCTAGAGTACTCTTTAGTTTATCTATAAAGTATTGTTGCTCATTCGTAAATGGATTAGGTCTGCTTAAAAATACTCTTATTTTTTTATTTGTCATATTCATCGTCTCCTAGTGATAACAATTTATTATCACTAGTATACCACAAATTACTATTAAATATATTTTTCTTGTGATAACAAAATCAAGTTTCTTATCATAAGTTAGAAAGGAATAAGGAGGACACCCTATGAGTGTGATTGAACGCTTAGCTGAAAGAGTAGCTAGGCAAGA
Source organism: Streptococcus oralis (assembly GCF_003944215.1). GTDB lineage: Bacteria > Bacillota > Bacilli > Lactobacillales > Streptococcaceae > Streptococcus > Streptococcus oralis_BI. The sequence continues at coordinate 3,734 of NZ_RJVZ01000024.1, forward strand.
GGACAAAGTTGCGAAGGAGACGGAAAAGCTAGAGATCTATCGCAATCAATTACAAACAGCGATGTATCAAGACTTTATCAAACGCCAACAAAATAGTCGCTGGACATTTGATGAAGCATTGACACAGGCCTTTGGCCAAGAAGAACAACCAACACTATCCGATAATAGAAATGAGGAATAACACATGACAAAAGATTGGACTTTTGACCAACCCCAAGATGATAACACACCGACATCTTCCACAGAAGAACGTGCGAAGATTGCGGCGCTATTTCATCAGGAAAAACAACAAGAGTCTGAAGATGTGGATTATGTAGCAGCCTTTGAGATGGAACAACAAAAGGCTAAAGATCAGTCTGTTTCACAACCAAAGCCACAGGAGAAAATAGAGCCAAGACAAGTTCCATCACCTACCATTACCAGCGACTACAAGCAACATTTAGCCAATGTCATGGCTCAAAATAATAAGGACATTCTTCAAAGTCAGAAGAAAATCGAAGAGTTGCACCAGTTGATTGATGATAAGAATAAGCACAATAAAAAACTACAAGCCATTTCAGAAGCTATTGATGACTTGTAAGTACGAGCAGCCCTTACAAGGGCTGCTTTTTAAAAGGAGAGAAGATGAGGTTATTCAAAAAGCAAAGACACAACCAAGATAGTTTTAAACGGCTCATTCATCGCTTATCAGGAATGTCTGAAGTTGACTTATATAAGGTCAACCAATTATTAGATGTTGTTTTTGATTCGACCAGTCAATCGACCAGTGACGTAAAAAAAGCTCCTCAAGATGTACAAAAGGAGCCGACCCTAGATGAGACCATTACTGAAGCTAAGAATATGCTGAAGACTGAGCAACTTGAAAAACGGATAGAGCAGTTTAGGCAGGCGAAGAAACCTAAAAATGAGTAAAAAAATTAGGCGTTAATGTTGGCCTAATCTTTTTGTCTAATACTTGTTGTTCGCTGATAAACATACTTTCTTGTCAATTTACTATCATTTAGATTTTCTATGTCAAAGATAAAATAATGATCACGATTGTCTTTGGCATTTTCTTTATTGAGTTTGAAATAGTTTTTAGCTGATTTCGCCATTGCCAACATAATATCATCTGTTAGAAAAGTCAGTGGAGTATCTAGTGCTGAGTAGCGATAGAAGTCACTTTCAAATTTTCGGTAATGATCGCTGAAGTAGTCCATCTGTAATTCATTTTTATAGAAATCAAGCTGATTCATGGTAGACCTCCTCAACTAATGTGATAGTTATAATATCTTCTAAAGCGATAGTGATATGTCCGTCACTGGTTTTTAGAATGACCTCATCCATTGATAGTGTCGGAACGGTTCCGATAATAGTTTGATAGTCATTTTTCTGTATTCTAGTCACCTGTATCGTTAATTGATTGGCGTAACTTTGACTGAGTAACAACAACTTTTGATTTAGCGATAGGTCAGAAAGATAGTTGATTTGCTTATCGTCATCTGATAAAGCAGAGGTGTGTTCAGATAAAAAGAACCCCATCCACTTTTGCATTTTAACATCTTGATAGTCTCTTGCGGATTGAAATGGTAAGTATGATCGGTCAGTCATTGTAATCCCTCCAAGCCACCTGCTGAGTGGCCTCCTATTAGTTTACTTCTTGCAATGTTTCTGGAACTGTCTAAGAGAGCAGTTCCTTTTTGAACCGCTAAAAAACCGAATTGGTCTCTAATATGATCAATAGTTCGCTGTAAGTTTTCTTCTTTCTCTGTTGCTTCGACATCATCAAATAAAGAGATTAAGGCATAGCTTTCATCAACAAACCCTGAGTAATTGACTGCAATCCCCCGAACAGCTCCTGAAGTGTACTTTTTACGAAAAAGCGTTAGCACGGTATCTGTAAGCAGACGTGTTTGGTTAGTAGGTTCTATCTTCATTTGAGTGTTGATTGGCTGTTTCATTTCCGTTTTAGAATAGGTCACAACAACGGAAACAATAGTCGCTTTCTGATGTTCTCGTCTCATTCGGATAGCCACCTGTTCAGCCATTTCACTCAGGACAACCTCAATATCACGCTGCTTAACGTAGTCACAAGGTAGCACCTGAGAGTTTCCAAGTCCGTGTGATTTTGGTTTATAGGGTTGATGAACATTACTTTCATCAACTCCGTTAGCATGAAACCATAACTGAACCCCAACCTTTCCAAATTCCTTTTTCAATAAATCAGGGTTGCTATTGGCTAGTTTCTTGATAGAGGTAATTCCTAGTTTGTGAAGGCGTTTTTCTGTTCTAGAACCAATACCCCAAAAATCAGATAGTTTAGGGATTGACCAGACTTTTGTTTCCACATCCTCGTAGGACCAATTGGCACGCATGGTTGGTGTTCGTTTGGCTTCATTGTCTAGAGCGAGTTTGGCCAATAATGGGTTAGCATTACTCATACCGATAGTAGAATAGATACCCGTCTTTTTCCAAATGTCATGTTGTATTTTAGCAGAGACGACGTCTAATTTCGCTTTTCTATCCATCTGTTTATCACTCACAAAGTAATTGAGTGAGGAGGTTAAATCAATAAATCCTTCATCAATGGAGTAGGGGAGAATATCTTCAGGAGCAGCATAATCTTGGAAAATGTGCTGAATGTCAATATTCTTTTTGATATAGCGATCCATACGTGGTGGGACAATAAGCGTTCGCTTAGCCCAATGTTCAATATAAGAAACATAACGTGGTGATATGTCTAAGCCTTGACGCTTAGCATTATAGTAGTCAAATTTTCTTGTAGTGATGTCAAAGGGTAAATCGTAGGCACGGCCGACATTATTTTTTCCAAAAACTTTTTTGAACATGGGAGAAGAGGCCAAAATCAATCCACCAGCGTTGTCAGCTCGGCTCATAACACAGAGAGAAGTATGTAAAGGGTTTAATCCTCTGTCTACACACTCTACAGAAGCATAAAAGGATTTCATGTCAATGAAAGCTATATCTGAACGCGGCTCTTTTGTGTAATCAATATAGCCCATGTCTTTAGTTCCTTTTTAGATTTTCTAACTGTTCTATCAGTTCTTGAATATGATCGGTAATATCATACTCTTTGAGATAAGGCGTAAAATAAATACGATTATTTTTAAGATAAATCATTTCTTTAGCAGTTACTGACATGTTTACATTCCTATAACAGGCATAAAGTGACTCACGACAAGTCCTACAATTCGAGGATTATCTTCATAAGGAATCCATTTATCAGGGTAGCTATCGTTGAGTGATACCATTCTATAACCATTTTCTTCTCGATAGAGTTTTTTGATATAGACGGAGTCATTCCAGGATAGGGCGTAGACGGCACCATCATAATCAAAACCGCTAGCACGGATTAGAGCTACTTCACCATCAAGATAGATAGGTTCCATGGAATCTCCTGTAATCCAAGCAGCAATATCATAACCATATTGTTCTTCTTCGGCATAGACGGTTTCTGTTTCATATTCATCAAATAGTGATTCCCCAAGACCAGCAGAAAGAGAAACATCAGATAACACTTCCACCGCAAATAGTGGCACAATCTTATCAATTGATTGTTGTGTTTGAAGCAATCCTTCGGCATACTCATCCACCTTATCTTGATTTTCCGAGGAGAGTTGGAGATAGGTGTTCACAATCTTGTATTCTGATTCAAAATAGGTTGTTGGAACATCAAGTATTCTTGCAAGAGTAGCAAGATTCTTTTGATTAGGAACGGATTTACCAGTTTCCCATTTATTATATGAAGCTCTATTGATTTTTAACAGATTAGCTAGCTCAGATTGAGAATATTGCTTTTCCATTCTACATTCTTTAAGACGGCTACCAGAAAACATAAATCAAAACCCCTGTTGCTTTATTATGCAACAATTATATCAAAAATTTTTTAAGATGCAAGTAGTAGAGTTTTTTTAACACTAAATATTTAGTTATACTATTTTATTTGAAACAACAAAAACAGAGATATGCTTCTTCTGTTTTTAGGATATATTGGATTGTAATCAAAGATTTAAGAGATTGTATATAGGATATTCAATAAAACGTTCCCTTTGCTCATCGGAAAATTCATTTTCGAATAAGTAGATTGCTTGATCTTTGTAGCCTAAAATACAATTTGTAGCAAATCTAATTTCTACTGAGTTGTGATTTATTAACGAATGGAGATAGGAACTGTCTTTTTGTGTTAAATTATTTAAACGCTTTTTAATTTGTAGTAGATTTAGAACGCTATTTTCAGATTTATCCATATCTACAAGCTTTTGAGCAAATTCTAAACAGGTTTGTAAAATATTTCTATCGCTTTTATTATCAGCATAGTTTATCAACTTTAAAAGACCAAGATCCAGATTCTCTATATCCTTTATTGATAAATATGATGAAATATAGTCATCAATATTAAAATTATCAACAAGTATCAATTGGTCTAAATCAACTGCTTCATATTTTGAAAATTGTTGCCTGTCCTCATTGATTAACACTATATCATAATCACTGTAGTTGTATATTCTATAATCTTTAGAATTCTCCCTTTCTGGTATTAAAAACAATAGTACATGTACATTAGCAAATGGAATGACTTGGATAAAGTTATAATCTGCACGATCTAGGGAAACAATTTGTTTATTGATAAGGCCATCGTACAAGTTTCTAATAGTTCTGGAGTCTTTTTTTGACCAACCTTTACTGTCCAGTTCTTTAGAAATTTTTAGTTCATCTACTAATTCTTTCAAACGAATATTTGCATTAAGTGCCTCATTAAGAAAGTCAAAATCTATTTTAGCTATATTTTCCTTACTAAAGTTAAGTTTTTTTCCATTTATTTTAATTCCTTTATTTTTGTATACTTCTAAAATAAACTCCAAACCATCGAGTCTTTTGGAAAGAGTATTAGATAATGAGTAATTAAGCGTGAGTTTTACTGAATCAGGACGTTCTTCAATTTTTATTGAGCAACCATTTTTAAAATCTACTGTGTAATCATTTCTGGTTTTGTAATTTATAGTAGTTCTATACAGTCGTTCTTTTCCCTGAATCTGAACTCGCATTTCTTTTTCTTCAAATAATTGTAATTCAGCTATTTCATCTAATAGAGGTTCAGGAACTGAAGCTCCTTTAGGTTTGTAATAAAGATCTAGTTCACCTGTTATGGCATTATCAAGGATGGCTAGATAATCTTTACCGATAAATTTGAACTCCAATTCTCCATCAAATGATTCTGAATTTTTGAAGATAGATTCATGACTCCTCCAATCAATATGAGCGAATCCTTTCTGGTATTTGCGTTTTTGAATAAAATTGAGAAATAGAAAATTCAATTCATCTTCCTTGGTAGGGAGAGGCTTCATACGAATTGAAATATTCTTTATATCTTCTTTTTTCTTAATTCTTTTCTTTTTCTTGTCACTAGCTAGTAAAACGTGCTTAATGACTTTCGGGGTTAGTGAAGCATAAGTGACAGTAGGGCTATCGTCTTTCAAGTACACTACAAAGTAGAGCACACCACCTTCAGTAAGATAATGCTCCAAATTAATCCTACTTATAGGGTATCCAACATTTTCGTTATAATTATCATCACTACCCTTAACCTGAACAGGAATTCGTTCCAAAAAATCAATATTTCGTCTTTCTATATCTTTGTAAAAGTATATGTGACCATCCCAGATTGGTTCTTTATCTCCCTCAGAAATTTCTCTGTTAATGTGTTTTGATTTTTTTAACGCCATTTTTAAATAATCGATAGCATCTTCTTCAATTTGTTTAGATGATTTAACCATGAATAACCTCTTGAATAAGTAATTTTATACTAACATTATACCAATTTTTGTGATAAATTTTTCAAATCATCCTTGTTATCCTAATATCATTCCTAAGAAAATGAAGTCTTGATTTTTCACTGGGGGTTTGGGGGCGTAGCCACCAAATTATCTTATCGTTAGCTGATCAAAACTGGTAGGTTTTGATTTGCTGGCGATATGATTTTAGGGATATTGTGGACACAATATCTGAGCTCGCAAAGCCTTACAAGATGATAGATTGTGCTTTTATAAGTTTCCTGTGGTTAACACGGGGGCGGGAATTATCCGACAATAGATAAAAGTGAGGAAGTAGTATGCCAGAACAATACAGAGACATTCGCAAAGAGGTTAATTTGACCGCAAATGAATTAGAAATGATTGACATAATGATGAAAAATAAAGGATTTGAACACTTTTCTTCATTTGCCAGAAACAAGTTACTGGAGAACGAGTTAGAAATGACTGCTGAAAAGTGGTTCACTTTCTGGCAATCTCAAAAGCTAGAACAAATCAGTCGTGATGTTTATGAGATTTTAATCTTATCAAGGGCAGAACATCAAGTCACCCAAGAACATGTATCCATTCTCTTAACCTGCGTTCAGGAATTGATTCAAGAAATAGGGAACTCCATTCCTCTTAGTCAAGACTTCCGTAAAAAATACATGAGGTAGGCACATGGAAAATCGTTACCGAACCAATCTAAAGAAAGTTTTCCTGTCTGATAGCGAATTGGGTCAGTTGAAACATTGTATCGACCAAAGCGGTTGTCAATCTTTTTCAGAATATGCTCGACGAACCCTACTTGATCCTGGTATGAATTTCATCACCATTGATACAACTGGTTATCAAGATTTGGTGTTTGAGTTGAAGAGGATTGGCAACAATATTAACCAGATTGCCCGAAGTGTAAACCAATCTCAGTTAATTTCAAATGATGAATTGCAGAACTTGAAAAAAGGAATCTCCGAATTGATAAGAGAGGTAGAGAAAGAGTTTAGTATTCAAGCTAAAAAGTTGAGGGAGTTTCATGGTCATCACTAAACATTTTGCCGTTCACGGAAAGAGTTATCGCAAAAAAATCATCAAGTATATTCTCAATCCTGAGAAGACCAAGAATCTTGCATTGGTATCGGACTATGGTATGAGGAATTTTCTGGATTTTCCTAGCTATGAGGAGATGGTGCAGATGTATCATGAAAATTTTATCAGTAATGATACGCTTTACGATTTTCGCCACGACAGGCATGAGGAAAATCAACGACTAATTCATGCTCATCATATCATTCAGTCCTTTTCACCTGAGGACCATCTCACTCCTGAACAAATCAATCGGATTGGCTATGAGACCGTGAAGGAGCTAACAGGTGGAAAATTTCGTTTTATCGTTGCAACTCACGTTGATAAAGACCACCTGCACAATCATATCATTATCAACTCAGTAGATAGCAATTCGGGCAAAAAACTCAAGTGGGATTATAAAGTGGAGCGCAATCTTCGCATGATTTCTGATAGATTTTCTAAAATCGCAGGTACTAAAATCATTGAGAACCGCTATTCTCACCAGCAGTATGAAGTCTATCGCAAGACCAATCACAAGTATGAACTCAAGCAACGACTCTATTTTTTGATGGAACATTCTAGGGACTTTGAGGATTTCAAAAAGAATGCTCCGTTATTACATGTGGAGATGGATTTCAGTCACAGGCATTCCACCTTTTTTATGACGGATTCAACTATGAAACAGGTGGTGCGTGGCAATAAACTTAATCGCAAGCAACCTTACACAGAAGGATTTTTCAAGAACTACTTTGCCAAAAGGGAAATGGAAAACCTCATGGAATTTCTCTTGCCGAAAGTTGAGAATGTAGATGATTTACTTCAGAAAGCAAAACTCTTTGGACTAACTATCAATCCTAAACAAAAGCATGTTTCTTTTCAATTTGTAGGAGTAGAGGTAAAGGAGACTGAGCTAGACCAGAAAAATATTTATGATGTAGAGTTTTTTCAAGATTATTTTGAGAAGAGACAAGAGTGGAAAATTCCAGAAATTGATAATTTAGTCGAAGCCTATCAAGAAGAGAAATTCTCCAAAGAAAAAGAACTCCCGAGCGATGAGAAGTTCTGGGAGTCCTATCAAGAGTTCAAGAGCAATAGAGATGCCGTTCATGAGTTTGAGGTAGAGTTGAATCTCAATCAGATCGAAAAAGTAGTAGATGATGGTATTTACGTCAAGGTCAAGTTTGGTATTCGTCAGGAGGGGCTTATCTTTGTGCCTAACATGGAGCTAGATATGGAAGATGATAAGGTGAAGGTTTTTATCAGAGAAACTAGCTCCTACTATGTCTATCACAAAGATGATGCCGAGAAAAATCGCTATATGAAAGGTAGAACGTTGATTCGCCAATTCAGCTCTGAAAATCAGACAATTCCATTCCGCAGAAAAACGACTGTGGACATGATTGAAGAAAAGATTGAAGAAGTGGATGCTTTGATTAAGCTGGATGTGGAAAATCAATCTTATATCACAATTAAAGACGAGCTAGTGCGCGAACTAGCAGCGTCTGAGTTGAGAATCAATGCTTTGCAAGAACGAGTGACAACCTTAAATCAAGTAGCAGAATATTTACTGGCTTCAGTTGAAAACAAGCAAGAGATGAAGTTGAATCTTTCAAAATTGAATATAACTGAGGAAATTAGTATTAATGTTGTGGAAGAGAATCTGAATGAGTTGGGAAATCAATTGGCATTAGAGAGCGATAGATATGAAAACATCGTATTTAAAGTGAATAAGTTTATCAATCGTTTGAGTAAGAAAATTTCAAAAGAAGAAGGAATATGTTTTCAAAAATAACCTATCTAGTCATTCTTTATATATAATTTGTATCTTTTGGCATAATAATTTGTATTTAAAATTTAATCATGTTACAATTAACATTGAAATCAAATAGAAAAGGAAGATGCAAATGTGGGTACACTATTAGCAACCAGATTAAAAAATAGACGAAAAGAATTAAAAATGTCTCAGCGAGAACTAGCTGAAGGGATTTGTAAACAGGGGCAAATTAGTCGATTAGAGAGTGGAGAGTTTACCCCTGGAGCGGATTTTCTGCATTCCCTTGCTAAGAAGTTAAAAGTTAGTATGGACTACTTTTTTGATGAGCAAATTGTAGAGGAGATTGATGAGTTATCAGAGTTTAAAAAATTAGCACAAACATTTATCACAAACCGAAATTATGAATCATTGAAATATATATATGAATTGGAGCGTGTAAAAGCTCATCGCTTATCTCTTGCAGATAAAATCTACATGGAATGGGTAAAGTCTCTGATAGATTATTATTTTTATGGACAGAAAGAAGATGCGATTACACGATTAGAGGAGGTAATATCACAGTTAAGTGTCTCTGATTTGAATTACCTTCAAGTTTCAAATACTCTATTAAATTTTTATTATGATATTGAAAATTTAGAGCGTTTTAATGAAATTCGAGAAAAGTTAGAGTATCAAGTAAACCAACTAAATTTAAACACAATCAAAGAATTGGAGCTATCTATTAAGTTCAACTATAACGTTTGTCGTTACCTATGGTTACAGAAAAATATTGAAGAAGCTATTACGAAAATCACAGCTACTATAAAGCAATGTAAGGAGTACAGGACAACTTATCTATTAGCTGATTTGTATTTATTAATGGGAAATGTAAGTAAGAATTTTTCTTCAAAAAGTTCAGTAAAAGAATATTTTGAGACTGCCCATTTCCTCTACAAACTTGAGGAAAACATGTCAATGGCTTTGAAAGTTGAGCATTACCTTGCAGATATAACAGAATAAGGAATACGGTGTTCTAGTGAGCATCGTTTTTTAAACCCAAACGAGATACAAAAAAGTATCAAATAAAAAAAAATAAAAAAATGTTATAAAAAACTTGACAATATAAAATCGAAGTGCTAAAATAAATGCAAGAAAAATAGAGGAGAGACATATGAAAAGTTTGTTTAAGAAAGCAATTATAGCTCTAGTTTTGGGACTTACCCTTGTAGGGATAGGTGTAACTCTAAGTAGCCAGTTAGTAGTTCAAAATCAATATGTTGCTTCTGAAGATATTGATCCTGGAGCTGCAAATTTCTTTTAAAGTAATAGCCAAGCTGTTATTCGTACAAGAGTTGTTCTACCTGTGTTGGTTTTGAATAAGTAGATGATGTTGTTAAATAATAATCTACTACCATAATATTTTATAGTTATGGTATGAATTAAAAATTTCAAAAATTAGGAGGGTATCTAATGTCTAATGTTGTTAAAATATACCATGATTTATCTGATGTAGGGAACCATGAGAATCATATCAAAAAAATTGGTATTTTCACAAATATGGTTTCATCTTATAGAGTAACATTTGTTTCACGAGGTGGAGCTACTGTGGAAAGTAGTGATGGAGTTATTCCATTAGAAACGGGGATGCTATTAGGAGCGAATGCATTGGTATTGACTAATCATTCTAATGTAGAAATAACAGATTCTATGGATAATAGATTCCGTTTGAAAGCCGGAAGTCAATTTTGTATCGAATCTACAATACAGGGGGTAAGACCTGTTCTATATGGCAATATCTCGGTATTGCCAAGTAGACATGTTAGCCCAATACTAGATCAAAAGAAATATTATACTAGTTGTTGGTGCCAGTTAGTCCCTCAAGTTATTGAATGTATTTCATCAACTACAGATTGTTACTATGCATTAGATTCTGGATTAGAAATTACAGAATTTGATGAAGATGGGGCTCGATTTGTGATTGTTAAACTAAACCCTTACGAAAAGTGTATTTTGCAAGCCGATTTTTCTAAAGATATGCGTGAGAGGTATACTGTATTAAATGTAGAAAATCTATCCACAAAGGATATAAATAGGATTTACAGCGAGTATATTAGTCCTATTTGTTGGAATAAACAATTTTTTGAAAATGAAGATGATATTGAAAAGTTAGGATAGCTAGATGTGATGGCTAATGGAATAAAGTTTTTAAAAAAATATTTCCTATTATATCTTCAAAGTCTACGGTTTGTTTGGGAAACTTCCAAAGTGAGTGTTGTTTTGATGCTTATAACAGTCCCTCTTCAAGCACTGTTACCTTCACTTACAATTTATATGACAAATGAAATCATTAATTTTGTAGCTTCAGATGCTCAAATTGTAATGAAACTTTTGCTAATTTGGAGTATATTTTTTCTACTTAGTAATATTGTTGCACCCTTTAATACTATGATTCAAGGTAAATTGACGGATTTGTTAACATATCATTTGAATTATAGTATTATGGAAAAATCAAGTCAACTTCAAACAATTGATTATTTTGAAAAGAGTGACTTTTATAACGATATTCATATATTGAGTTCGGAATCTAGCTGGAGACCTGTTAATTTATTAGTATTTGGTACAAGTATTTTATCACATTTTATAACTTTTTGTTCTATGCTGTGGCTATTTCAAAGTTTTCATGTTTTAATTGCACTTGCCATGATAATTTCATTAATACCACAAGGAATAATAGCCTATAGATTACAGCAACAAGCATTTGAAACTTTAGTTTCAAATAGTGAACAATCCAGAAAACTAGAATACTATACGCAAACAGTGCTATCAGCTACTTCTATAAAAGATGTTAGATTGTATAATTTATATCCATTCTTTTTACAAAAATATCAATTGACTTTCGATGAAATCCGTAGAAATGTTCAGGATAATAGAGTCCGACAGTTTATTCTTTCTTTTACCTTCTTATTAATAACAACAATTTTTAGTTTAGCGAGTTTTATCTACGTAGTTTTGTCAGTTAAAGAGACTGTATTACCTATTGGCTCTATATTAGTATTTTCAACTAGTGTTGTATATGCGGTGAATAGTATTTTTCGCTTAGTATCAGAATCTAGCTTATTGTATGATACTTTGCTTTATATGGAGAAATATTTTAAATTTGTAGCAATAGGAAATAGTGATTTAACTATAGAAACACAAGAAGCACCATCAGATTTTCATGAAATATCATTTCAAAATCTTACTTTTTCTTACTCTCACGACACTAATAAAGCGTTGCAAAATATAAACTTCACAGTTTCAAGAGGAGAAAAAATCGCAATTGTAGGAGAAAATGGAGCAGGAAAAACAACACTTATTAAGCTGTTATGTCGATTCTATAACTTAACTTCAGGTGATATTCTTTTTGATGGTTGCTCTATTTCCTTATTTAACTATCACTCTATTAAAAAGTGGAATAGGTGAGTCAGTTATTGAAGATCTTGATGTAATATTAGGAAAAAAATTTGAAAACAGTAAGGATCTATCGGGCGGCCAATGGCAAAAGATTGCTTTAGCAAGAGCTTTCTTTTCAGATGCTCCTATTTTAATCTTGGATGAGCCAACAGCAGCGATTGATGCTAAGACAGAATTCCAATTATTCCAAAAATTTTTAAACTTAACACAAGGAAAGACTGTATTTTATATTACACATAGATTATCAAGTGTAAAGCAAGCAGACAAAATATTGGTTTTACGAGATGGAGAAGTACATGGCTTCGGTACTCATGAATATTTAATGGAACGTAATCCCTACTATAGGGAAATGTATGAAATGCAATCTTCATTATATTTTAACGATACTAATTTTTAATTGTGATATCTACTATAAAATGTGGTAAAAGGGAAAAACTTAGTAAAATTCTATTTATAAATAATCCATTTAAGGAGATAGAAAATGACTCAAAAAGTGATACAAGATATTAGAAAAATGGGAAATAACCATCGTTCAAAAAATATATCGATGAAACAGAATAATGGGAGTTTAAAGAAATCCAGAAAGTTTCAGATTAAGAATAAAGGAAATAGATAATGTAGCACTTTTAAAGGAGGTGATTGCATGATTACTGCGGAAGAGCTTCAAGTGAAGCAAGATGCATCTCAAGAAACATGCTACGATTTCTAAAAGTAGTATGGATTAGCGAGCTATTCTTATAATTTTTTTCTTAATAAGATTTAAACCATGGGGAATAAATACAATTATAAGTTTAGTTGTTCTCTTATCGCGTCTTTAGAATATTGTTGTTAGATGCGATTAATTTTTATAAAGAAGTGAAGATAATAGTTTAGTTTTTCACTTCTTTTTTTTAGGAGAGGATAATTTATATGGCTGTTGAACAAGATGTAGCATTAAAACTGTCACAATATGCTAAAGGAAAATTTATTTATACACTACAACAAAAAATCCCCGAGGTGGATTTTAGTTTATATTCTGAAATGGACATGTATAGTCTATTTTTTATAAATGATGGATTGTTTACAATATATTTTTACATAGACTTAGTTCGATAT
>NZ_RJVZ01000025.1:0-13382 GCF_003944215.1 Streptococcus oralis
AAGTTAGACTTCCGTTTTAAGTTTCTTACTACATCTTTCCGAAAAACTATAATTTTCTTGAAAAATATGTAAGTCTATGCTATACTACTAGTAGATATATTTATGGAGAAAATACATGAAACGTGAGATTTTACTAGAACGAATCGACAAACTAAAACAAATCATGCCCTGGTATGTTCTGGAATACTACCAATCTAAGCTTGCTGTTCCCTATAGTTTTACAACCTTGTACGAATATCTCAAGGAATACGATCGATTTTTCAGCTGGGTTTTGGAGTCTGGTATTTCAAACGTTGATACAATGGCCGATATCCCGTTATCTGTCTTAGAACATATGACAAAAAAAGACATGGAATCCTTTATCCTATATCTACGAGAACGACCTTTGCTAAATGCTAATACAACCAAACAAGGTGTTTCACAGACAACTATCAATCGGACCTTATCAGCTCTTTCCAGTCTTTACAAGTATCTAACTGAGGAAGTTGAAAACGACCAAGGGGAGCCTTATTTCTATCGTAATGTAATGAAGAAAGTTTCAACCAAGAAAAAGAAAGAAACACTTGCTGCCAGAGCTGAAAACATCAAACAAAAACTCTTTCTAGGTGATGAAACAGAAGGTTTTCTGACTTATATTGACCAGGAGTACCCTAAAATGCTCTCAAATCGTGCCCTATCTTCCTTTAATAAGAACAAGGAGCGAGATTTGGCCATTATCGCCCTTCTCTTGGCGTCTGGTGTTCGCTTATCTGAAGCTGTTAATCTGGATCTAAGAGACCTCAATCTCAAAATGATGGTGATCGATGTCACTCGCAAAGGGGGGAAACGTGATTCTGTCAATGTCGCTGCCTTTGCAAAACCTTATCTAGAGAATTATCTAGCCATTCGAAATCAACGATATAAGACTGAAAAGACAGATACAGCACTCTTTCTGACCTTATATCGTGGTGTTCCCAACCGTATCGATGCTTCCAGCGTTGAAAAAATGGTTGCTAAGTACTCTGAGGACTTCAAAGTGCGTGTAACCCCCCACAAACTACGCCATACCTTAGCAACTAGGCTCTATGATGCGACTAAATCGCAAGTTTTGGTCAGCCATCAGCTAGGACATGCCAGTACACAAGTCACTGACCTCTATACCCATATCGTCAACGATGAACAAAAAAATGCTTTGGATAGTTTATAAGTGTTACATATTATAAATTATGTAAAGCAACTATCGCTAAAAAACGAAAGATCAATTCCTTTTATCTTTCGTTTTTTATTTATTTAAACTCAATCCAGTAGTTACGATGGGGCTCTATAATTACTGGTTTACCCCAAAAGGCTTGTAGATAGGCTAGATTTGCTGGGCTTACAGGTTTTTTTGAATCATTGTACTGCTCAGCACTCTCTTTAGTTAGAAAACATTTTACTGCTTCATAAGAAGTTCCATCAGCTGATTCTCTTTCGATTCCCATATAAGAAATTTCGTCACCTTTTTTAAGACTGTCAGTCAACAGTTTACCAATAAAATACACTGTCTTATCCTTCATCAGTTCATAAGCTTTACCATTTTCCAGTCGGTTATTTGCTGCAGCGTACATAATACAAAAACTATCAACAATGTCTTTCAAAGGCATTAAGTCCTCTTTCTTTACTTTGATTTCATCGGGAAGAAGACCGCCAATTATAAGATTTTTGAAATGGGCTTGCTGGATTATATTATCTAAGGCCATTCCTAAAGGTATTTGAACAGCTTGGTATCCTAAAGGCTGCAGCTCTTTATTTTTCTTATCATAATGTTCTTGTGTGATACTTATATTTAAACTTTCTGTTTGAGAAATTTCTTCATTTCTATAAAAAGCAACAACATTGCGGTCTAACTGTTCAAATAGATTAAGACTTTCTACTGGAATTTCTAACATTAATGAATAACTCCTTTTCATTTTTCCTCTCTATTATACTCTAATCAGCTTGATTATCAAGTCTAAACGTAATAAAAGAATCCATCTTAAATGGATTCTTTTATTATCCTACTACTGCTTCAGCAATTTCTTCACGGCTGATACCAGCAAAATAGCGTGTAATATCAATGGTTTCTAGAGCTTTAAGGGCATCTTCGCGTTCGTATTTCACTCCACGAAGGACATCTTCTACAGCTGCAACGTCTTCAATACCAAAGAAGTCACCATAGATTTTGATATCTTGAATTTTTGATTCAATGACGTTGGCAAAAACTTCAACCTTACCACTAGTGAATTTTGTTCCACGACGGACGTTAAATTCAGGTGATTTACCGTAGTTCCAGTCCCAAGTTCCAAACTTGGTATCTTTGATGCGATTGATTTCGGCCAATTCTTCTTCTGAAAAGACGTATTCAGTCATCTCTGGGTACTCTTTTTTCATGTATTCCAATAGCAAATCACGGAATTCTTCAACTGTGATTTTTTCTGGTAATTCATTGATAATATTGGTTACACGAGCACGGACGGATTTCACACCTTTTGACTCAAATTTGTCCTTTGAAACCTTGAGAGCATTTGCTAGGACTGATAAATCAACGTCAAAGAGCAAGCAACCGTGGTGCATGATACGACCATTGATATAGGCTTGGGCATTTCCACAGAATTTCTTACCGTCAATCTCAAGGTCGTTACGGCCTGTGAACTCAGCTTTAACACCAAGTTGAGCCAAGGTATTGATAACTGGAGTTGAGAAGCTCTTGAAGTCAAAGGCCTTGTTTTCATCTTCTTTTGAAATAATGGTGTAGTTGAGGTTGTTTAAATCGTGATAAACAGCTCCACCACCACTGATACGGCGGACTACCTCAATACCATTTTCGCGAACATAAT
The DNA here is from genome assembly GCF_003944215.1 of Streptococcus oralis. Classification (GTDB taxonomy): domain Bacteria; phylum Bacillota; class Bacilli; order Lactobacillales; family Streptococcaceae; genus Streptococcus; species Streptococcus oralis_BI. Next base: position 2,835 of record NZ_RJVZ01000025.1, read on the forward strand.
CACGGTTGATTTCTTCGATAGTATTCTGATGACGCCCGACAATGATAGATGGTTTATTAATCCAAAGAAGGAAGATTTGATCCTCATCCAAAAGGTGTTTAAAAGCATATTCTTCCAAGGCAATATTAAAGGCAGTGTCGTTTGAATGATTGATAATATATTTCATGGTGTTTCCAAAAATTTAGTTTTTAAATTCTGTTCATAGCAATCCAATTTTCTAAAGTGGTAAAAAGAAATGTAACGTGTTATCGTTACATTTCTCGGAAAAATTGAGACAAGAGGCTCAATTTTTAGGCATGGAACTCTAATAGAGGTCGCTGCCGTCCGTACTACTTTAAGAAAATTTAGTTGAAAATCTTATTTATTTTTTCTTAGGTGAATGGATGGCCATTCCTAGTACATCTGCAAATGCTTCGTACATAACTTCAGAGTATGTTGGGTGTCCGTGGATGGTCTTAAGCATTTCTTCAACAGTAATTTCCATTTCGATAATGCTCGATGCTTCATTGATCAATTCTGCAGCTGCAGGACCGATGATATGGACACCAAGGATTTCTCCGTATTTCTTATCTGCAATGACTTTAACGAAACCTTGAGCAGCATCCGATGCAATGGCACGGCCGTTAGCCGCAAAGTTGAATTTACCGATGGCAACATCGTATTTCTCACGAGCTTGCTCTTCTGTTAAACCGACTGCTGCTACTTCAGGAAGAGTGTAAATGGCCGCAGGAGTCAAGTTAAGTTTCGCTACAACGTGGTTTCCTTTAAGCGCATTTTCAGCTGCTACTTCACCCATACGGAAGGCTGCGTGAGCTAACATCTTGGTACCATTGATGTCACCTGGTGCGTAGATACCAGGAACAGAAGTTTCCATATATTCATTAACCTTGATACGACCACGGTCTAACTCGAACTCAACATCGCCAATACCTTCAAGATCTGGAACACGACCGATTGAAAGAAGAGCTTTGCTTGCAATAATATCGTCTTTACCTTCAACTTTAATACGAAGTTGACCATTTTCCTCGATGATTTCTTGCAGTTTTGTACCTGTTAAGATGGTCATTCCTTTGCGCTCAAGGATCAAGCGAAGGTTCTTAGAAACTTCGGCATCCATAGCTGGAACGATACGGTCCATCATTTCGATAACAGTTACCTTTGAACCAAATGTCATGAAAGCCTGACCGAGTTCGATACCGACAACGCCACCACCGATGATTACGAGGCTTTCTGGAACTTCGTTCATTTCAAGAATGTCATCACTTGTCATCACGAGTGATGATTCCATACCAGGAACGTTGATCTTGCTGACTTTTGAACCACCAGCAAGGATGATTTTCTTGGTTTCAAGCAATTCTGAACCATTAACCAAGACATTCTTGTCTTTAGTGATGGTACCAATTCCCTTATGAACAGTAACTCCGTAGCTACGAAGAAGACCTGCAACTCCACCTACCAAAGTATTGACAACCTTAGACTTGGTTTCAAGGAGTTTGTCCATATCTACAGTGAAGTTTGGATTTTCGATGACGATACCACGGTTTGCTGCATGACCGATGTTTTCGATGATTTCAGCGTTATGAAGGTAGGTCTTAGTTGGGATACAGCCACGGTTCAAGCACGTTCCACCGAGTTCAGATTTCTCAACAAGAGCAACCTTACCACCGAGTTGGGCAGCTTTAATCGCTGCCACGTAACCAGCAGGACCTCCACCAATCACAACGATATCAAAGGCATCATCACTCTTACCATCGTCGTTTGAGGCACTAGCTGCAGGTGCAGGTTTTGATTCTGGCGCTGCCGCTCCAGCGGTTGGGATGTTTTCACCTTCTTCGCCAAGATAACCGATAACTTCAGTTACTGGAACAGTTTCTCCATCTCCTTTGAGGATGGCAATCAAGTATCCATCTTCTTCGGCTTCTAATTCCATGCTGACTTTGTCAGTCATGATTTCCAAAAGGATTTCTCCTTCTTTTACAAATTCCCCGACTTTCTTATTCCATTGGACGATTTGTCCTTCTGTCATATCCACGCCGGCTTTTGGCATAATTACTTCTAAGGCCATGTCTTACTTCCTTTATCTAAAACTCTAAAATAACAATAGCTACTTAAACCAACATTGAGATTGGATTCTCAATCAAGGCTTTCAAATCTTTCATAAACTTAGCACCAGCCATACCATCTACAACACGGTGGTCAATAGTTAATCCTAGGCTCATGATAGGGCGAATGACAATCTCACCATTGACAACTACAGGTTTCTCAACTGTTGAGCTAACCCCGAGGATAGCTGAGTTTGGTTGGTTGATGATCGGACCAAAAGATTGAACGCCAAACATTCCCAAGTTACTAATTGTGAAGGTTGAGTTTTGCAACTCACTTGGAGCTAATTTACCATCCAAGGTACGACCAATGACATCCTTGAAGGCTACAACCAGCTCTGAAAGGCTCATCTTTTCAGCATTATAAACAACAGGTGTCATCAATCCATCATCCATTCCAACTGCCATAGCAAGGTTGACATAGTTGTGAGTGACAATAGTCTTGCCGTCTTCTGTCAATGAAGCGTTGATGTAAGGGTGTTTCATGAGTGTCTTAACAACAGCGAGAGAAAGAAGGTCTGTAACCGTAATTTTCTTACCAGTTGCTTCCATGATTGGTTCAAGAACCTTCTTACGAAGAGCTAGCATTTCAGACATATCGACATCGTAGTTGAGCGTGAAGGTTGGCGCAGTTAGGTAGGATTCAACCATACGTTGGGCGATTACCTTACGCATTGGTGTCATTGGAATACGCTCAATTTCACCATAAGGAGTGATATTGTCTGGAACTTCTTCCGCTTTTTCAATTTGAGCAGGAGACTTGATGGTATCGTTTTCGATATTTTCTGGAAGCAAGGCCAAAACGTCCTTCTTCATGATCTTACCACGATGACCTGTTCCTTGGATTTCCTGCCAAGCAATGTTATGTTCGAGGGCAATTCGTTTTGCAAGTGGCGAAATGCGAACCACGTTTGTGTCTTTATAAGTTTCCACGTCTTCTTTGTGGACACGACCGTTTGCACCTGAGCCAGAAACGTCGTAGAGGTTGATTCCTAGATCATCCGCTAACTTTCTAGCCGCAGGAGTCGCTCTTAGCTTGTCATCAGCCATGACCTCTCCAATTCTAATTATGATACTAAGGGCGTAAAAAAGCGACTGAAAAATAGGAAATCTACGCAGGCTTCGATGAAGTCAAGGAGATTTATCCTTTTTCCGAGCTTTTAGCCCGTGTTCGAATATAAGATATTAAGGACGAAGAGGGCAATGAAAAAATAGGAGATTGACGATGTGTTCGATGAACACAAAGAAATCTATCTTTTTTTCGCAGACCTCCGTCCGAATTCAATTACATGATACAAAGGGCGTCAAAAGTCAAAGTGAAAATAGGAAACTTGACGAAGAAACTTTAGTTTCTAAGAAAGTTTATCTTTTTCACACAGACTTTAGCCCGTGTTCAACTCTACAAGTAACTTGTACACGAAACGTGTCTCAAGTTACTACGGTTGCCGCTGTTAAGCGACCAACCTAGTAGACTTACTAATTCATTCGTCGAATATTATCGATTCGACTCACTCATGTCGCAACTTTATATACAACTTGGATACAAAACATAACTCAAGTTACTAAAGTTAAAATCTCTAAAATTTACGTAATTTAATTTATGTAATATTACTCTTTGTTGTAAGTTTTTCGGATGGCATCTTTGATGCTTTCAACGGTTGGAATCATTGCATTTTCCAAGTTCTGTGCATATGGCATTGGCACATCTTCACCAGCGCAGCGGCGGATTGGTGCATCTAGATAGTCAAATGCTTCTGATTCTGAAATAATTGCTGAAATCTCGCCGATATAGCCACTTGTTTTGTGGGCATCGTTGACCAGAACGACCTTTCCAGTCTTCTTAACTGAGTTAATGATGATATCCTTATCAAGCGGTACAAGGGTACGTGGGTCCACAATTTCAACCGAAATTCCTTCTTCTGCCAATTCTTCAGCTGCTTGAACCACACGGCGAAGCATTTTACCGTAAGTAACAACTGTTACATCCGTTCCTTCACGTTTGATTTCCCCAACTCCAAGTGGGATTGTGTAGTCTGGATCAACTGGCACTTCCCCTTTTTGGTTAAATTCTGACTTGTACTCAAGAATGATAACAGGGTTATTATCACGGATAGAAGACTTGAGCAGTCCTTTCATATCCGCAGGTGTACCCGGAGCTACAACCTTAAGACCAGGAATGTGAGTAAACCAAGACTCTAGAGATTGCGAGTGCTGGGCGGCAGAACCAACTCCATTACCAGCAGCACATCGGACAGTCATTGGAACCTGACCTTTACCACCAAACATATAACGTGTTTTAGCAGCTTGGTTGACGATATTGTCCATGGCGATAACCGAGAAGTCCATGAAGGTCATATCAACTATTGGGCGAAGTCCCGTCATAGCTGCTCCTGCTGCTGCACCTGAGATAGCAGCTTCAGAAATCGGACAGTCACGGACACGTTCTGGACCAAATTCTTCAAGCATTCCAACAGAAGTTCCGAAGTCTCCTCCGAAGACACCGACGTCTTCTCCCATCAAGAATACATTTTCATCGCGACGCATTTCCTCAGACATAGCAAGGATAATGGTGTCACGGAACGACATTGTTTTTGTTTCCATTTTATCTCTTTCTCCTTAGTCTGCGTAAATATCTTCAAAGGCCGATTCTAGCGGTGGGAATGGGCTTTCTTCTGCAAATTTAACAGAGGCTTCTACTGCTTCCTTGACTTGTGCTTGAATTTCTTCCAATTCTTCTGCACTTGCAATATTGTTTTCAATGAGGTATTTGCGAAGATTTTCGATTGGGTCTTTTTGTTTCCACAATTCCACTTCTTCACGGGTACGATATTTACCAGGGTCAGATGATGAGTGACCAAGCCAACGATAGGTTACACTTTCAATCAAGACTGGGCCATTGCCACCACGAACATGGTCTACAGCTTTCTTAAATCCTTCATAAACATCAATGACATTGTTTCCGTCTTCAATAAACATTCCAGGAATTCCATAAGCAGCGCTACGTTGATGAATATGCTCTACATTGGTCATTTTCTTGATATCCGCAGAGATCCCATAACCGTTGTTAATGCAGTAGAAAATGACTGGAAGGTTCCAGATGGAAGCCATGTTAACAGCTTCGTGGAAAACACCTTCGTTGGTAGCACCGTCACCAAAGAAGCAGACAACAATCTTGCCTGTCTTTTTCATTTGCTGGCTGAGGGCTGCACCGACAGCGATTCCCATACCACCACCTACGATACCATTGGCACCAAGGTTACCTGCATCAAGGTCTGCAATGTGCATGGAACCACCTTTTCCTTTACAGGTTCCAGTGTATTTCCCAAGGATTTCAGCCATCATTCCGTTGAGGTCAATTCCTTTGGCGATAGCCTGTCCATGACCACGGTGGTTTGAGGTAATCAGATCATCTGGATTGAGAGCCAGCATAGCTCCGACGTTAGCGGCTTCCTCTCCAACAGAAAAGTGAGTCATACCAGGAACTTTCCCTTTTTTTACTAATTGTGCAATTTTTAAGTCCATTCGACGGATTTCTTCCATCTTACGGAACATCTCTAGCAAGAGATTTCTATCTAAAGTTGACATAATCTCGCCTTTCTAGGTTTAAAGTTTTATATCCTCATTCTATCGCATTATGAAAGCACTGTCAAAATATATGCTTAGATTCTTTCACAAAATACAAAAAGAAAACCCCAGTTTATCAGGATTTTCTATAAATTAAAACATTTTTTCACAAAGTTTATTTGACATTGGAAACTTCAAATCTTTTCATAATTGTTTGCAAGCGCCCTTGATAGAGGATAGCACTAACGACCAAACTCGCTATTAGACCAATCCAGTAAGAATAGGCTCCCAAAGTTGTCACTTGGTCTAGGAATAAGCCTAACGGAATGGAAACAGCCCAGTAAGCAATTACTCCTAGATAGAAGGGAACAACCGTATCCTTATAGCCTCTCAGTATTCCTTGTAAAGGAGCTGCAACGGTGTCAGCTAACTGGAAAAATAGACTATAAGTTAGGAAGGTAGATGTTAATTCAATGAAGTCAGGATTATTTCCATATAAACTGGCTACAATATCTCTCAAGATATAGAGGAAGCTTAAGGTAAAACCTGCAAATATCAACGCTATCCAACGACCAATTTTGATATAGGTCTTGGCATCATCAAAACGCTTAGCCCCAACTTCATAAGAAACAACTATGGCCATGGCAGAAGAAATGCTCACCGGAAAGGCATACATGAGAGTTGAGAAGTTCATGGCTGACTGGTGGCTGGCAATAATCATAGACGAAAACTTAGCCATCATCAAACCAACGACAGAAAAAATAATCACCTCAGCAAAAACAGTACCACCGATTGGTAAGCCCAAGCGAATTCCCTCTATAATTCTCTCTAATTTCAGAGGGGTGCGTCGTTCTAAATGAAGTTCTTTTAGGTTTTTCTGCTTGACCAAGATGATGATGGAAATTCCCAGTAGACACCAATAAGCAAGTGAGGTTCCTAGCCCTGCTCCTGCTCCACCTAACTCTGGAAACCCAAAGGCACCGTAGATCAATAAATAGTTAAACCCACAATTTAAAGGTAGCAATAAGAGCATGAGGTACATAGATAGCTTGGTTAGACCGAGTGAATCAAGTAGCGATCGGATAACACTGAAAAGCAACAAGGGAATAATTCCGATAGACAAGTACCAAAGATAACGAACCGAGACTGCTGCCACTTGGGATTCTAGCCCAATATGGTTTAAGACTGGGGGTGCTAAGAATACTACCATTCCAAGCAAGATCAAAGACAGTCCGAAAGATAAATAGATGAATTGGTAAAAATCAGATGCCACTTCTTCCTTTTTGCCCCGTCCCAGATGATGGCCTATGATGGGTACCATGGCCGAAACAATCCCTGTCAAAAAGGTAAAGAAAGGATTCCATAGACTCGTTGCAGTCGAAACACCAGCCAAGTCCATGGTATTGTACTGCCCCGTCATGGTTGTATCGACAAAAGAGGCAGAATAATTGGCAAACTGATAAATCAGGATAGGGAAAAATATCTTAAGAAATAAGACAAACTTATCTTTAAATTGATGGGTTGGGTACATAAGTGCTCTCTATTCTTATAGTTTATAGAGCAGAGTCCCATCTAGTTTTGGTAGACGATTTGTCCCTTACAGATAGTATATTTGACCTGCCCTTTTAAGGTTTCGCCGATAAATGGTGAATTTGATGATTTTGAAGCAAAGTCTGGACCAACTGTACGATCAGCCTTGTCATCAAAGATAGTGATATCTGCGGGACCATTCTCAGCCAAGTAACCTGCTTCAAAGTTGTACAATTTAGCTGGATTGACAGTCATTTTTTCTAGCAATTCCATTAAGCTTAGCTCACCAGCTTGGACCAAATAAGTCAAGCCGAGAGACAGAGAGGTTTCTAAACCAGTCATACCAGATGGCGCTTTGGTGATATCTTCTACATTTTTCTCATCTGCATGGTGAGGCGCGTGGTCCGTTGCGATAACTGTGATAACACCTGACTTGAGACCTTCGATCACAGCACGACGATCTGACTCCAAACGAAGCGGAGGATTCATTTTGGCATTACTACCTTGCGTCAAGAGGAGGGCCTCTGTCTTAGAGAAATGTTGCGGAGCTACTTCTGCGGTGACATGGGCACCCAAACCTTGAGCGAACTCCACTACCTTGACACTTTCCTCCTTAGACAAATGCTGGATGTGAACATGTGCCTTAGTTGCGTAGGCAATCATGACATCACGCGCAATCATAGCGTATTCTGCCACCCCTGTCGCACCACAGATCTTGAAGTGGTCTTTAGCGATGTTTTCGTTAAATCCAAGAATCCCATTCAAGCCCGGATCTTCCTCGTGTAGACAAACAAAGGTGCCAAGTTTTTTAGCAGTTTCCAAGGCTTCTTTGAGAACCTTGCTGCTTTCAAGTGGAATACCGTCATCTGAGAAACCAACGGCACCTGCTTCTAAAAGCGCCTTAAAGTCAGTCAAGTCTTTACCATTAAAGTTCTTGGTAATAGTTGCAACCGTTCTGACGTTAATCTTTTCCTTGGTAGCAGACTGGAGAACTTCTTGCAAAGTCTCCACATCCGAAATGGTTGGACTAGTATTAGCCATCATGACAACCGTTGTAAAACCACCTGCAGCAGCCGCTAGGGCACCAGTATGGATGTCTTCCTTATGGGTCTGACCAGGTTCACGGAAATGGACATGAATATCGACCAAGCCAGGTGCAACTACAAGACCAGTAGCATCAATCAGTTCTGCTTCTTCTTTCTTGATTTCCGGAGCAATTTTGACAATTTTCCCATCTTGGACTAAAACATCACACACTTGATCCAAACCAGACTTAGGATCCATTACACGACCATTTTTGATTAGTAGCATCTGCTTTCTCCTTTATTCATAGAAATCAACTTGGGTATCCAACAATTTATCCCCATCGTAAACGAACTTGGCTGAAAAGAAGGGTTTGTCCTCTAAAAGCCACTCAACAAAGGTGTGGTCACCTTCCCAGGTTGGCTTGCTTAGAACTTCATCATAGGGAACCCATTCTAAGGTCCCCTCATTGCAGTCAATCAAGTCACCCTCAAACTCCGTCACCTTAAAAACATAGGTGTACCAGTCTAAATCTGGCGTGAACTCTGGAAAAGTGATAACACCTTTTAGAACTGGCTTGGCTTTGAGCCCTGTTTCTTCGAGGATTTCACGCGCTGCACATTCCTGTGGAGTCTCCCCTCGCTCTAGCTTCCCACCTACGCCAATCCATTTACCAGCATGGACATCATTGGGCTTTTTATTGCGATGGAGCATGAGTAGTTCTTTTCCGTTATCAATGTAGCAAATCGTCGCTAACTGAGGCATATTCTCTCCTTATCTAAGCCAATCGATCGGCTCTTGTTCGGTCTCTGTTAAGAATGCATTAGCCTTAGAAAAAGGCTTGGAACCCCAAAATCCTCTATAAACCGATAAAGGACTGGGATGGGCTGATTCGATAATCAAGTGGTGAGGATTGGTAACCAAGGACTTCTTCTTGCGTGCATAAGCGCCCCAGAGTACAAAGACCACTGGCCTATCCAGATTATTGACCACCTGAATCACAGCATCTGTAAAGGGCTCCCAAATCTGCCCAGCATGACCATTTGCCTGACCAGCAGGAACAGTCAAACAAGCATTGAGAAGTAAAACCCCTTGCTCAGCCCAAGCTGTCAAATCATGGGATGCTTTAATTCCAATATCATCTGCTAATTCTTTCAATATATTTTGCAAAGACGGCGGAGCTGGGATAGAATCAGGTACAGAAAAACTTAAGCCCTGCGCCTGACCTGGTCCATGATAAGGATCCTGCCCCAGAATCACCACCTTAACCTCTTCAAGCGGTGTAGTCAATAGGGCCTGAAAAACCTTTTCCTTGGGCGGATAAACTGTTCCTTGCGCATAGACCTGCTCCATAAAGTGGTTTATTTGTCCAAAATAACCTTCAGGTAATCGCTCCTTAATCAAAGCATGCCAAGATGAGTGTTGCATAAAGCTTACTCCTTCAGTTTTACTGCCTCTATTATAGCAAAAAGTGGCTATTGAAACCACTTTTTACAGTTTATCTAAAAGTTCTAGTAGAGCTAGGTAAGACTCAACTTCATAAGTCGGCTGGGCTTGCGTCTTATTTTCCAGATGATGGGGATTGTACCAGATAGTATCAATCCCAGCATTATTCCCTCCTTGGATGTCCGCTGTCAGGGAATCTCCAATCATAACCGTTTTTTCTTTATCAAATCCAGCAATCTGCTGACCTATTTTTTCATAGAATAGTGCATCAGGCTTTTGCGTTTGCAACTGTTCTGAAATAAAAACTTGATTGAAATAGGGAGCCAGACCTGATTGAGCCAAACGCCCTGTCTGAATGGCAGTAATCCCATTTGTCGCAGCATACAAGTCATAATCACGCTCGATAAGGCTGTCCAAGAGTTCATGAGCACCTGAAAAAGTTTGTCCCTGTTGGGCTAAGTAAAATTGGTAACGCTGGGCAAGTAACGTACCGTCTTTTTCCTGTCCGAAATAGGCAAATAAACGAGAAAAGCGCGTGTTGACCAGCTCTTGTTTACTAATTTTCTTTTGCTCCAAGTTCTTCCAGAGAGCCTTGTTCATGGGAACGTAATAGTCTTTGAAGGCTTGGATATCCGCAACTCCTTCTTCTTTTAGAAGTTGTGTCAGAGCCACATCCTCAGCGGCATCAAAATCAAGCAAGGTATGGTCAAGGTCGAAGAGTAAAAATTTGTAGGACAATTTAATGGTTTTCCTTTCTGAGTGAGAAAAAGTCGCTAATATTTATTTGGGAAATATTCTTTTCCCAACTGCCATAAATACTGATCAATCTCTTTAAGATTAAATTCGTCTAATCCGTAGTATTCTCTAAAAGCAATAATTATAT
>NZ_RJVZ01000026.1:0-9939 GCF_003944215.1 Streptococcus oralis
ATATTATGTCACATATTAAATTTGATTATTCAAAAGTATTAGATAAATTTGTTGCACCACATGAACTAGATTATATGCAGCCTCAAGTGACTGCAGCAGATTCTGCTCTGAGAAATGGTACAGGTCCTGGGGCAGAAATGACTGGCTGGTTGAACTTACCTGAAGAATATGACAAAGATGAATTTGCTCGTATTCAAAAGGCTGCTGCTAAAATCCAATCTGATAGTGAGGTATTGATCGTAATCGGTATTGGTGGTTCCTATTTAGGAGCTCGTGCAGCTATTGATTTCTTGAATAATTCATTTGTAAACTTGCAAAGAAAGGAAGAACGCAAGGCACCTCAGATCCTCTATGCTGGAAACTCTATCTCTTCAAGCTATTTGGCTGATTTGGTAGACTATGTATCAGACAAAGATTTCTCAGTAAACGTGATTTCTAAATCAGGTACAACAACTGAACCGGCTATTGCTTTCCGTGTCTTCAAAGAACTCTTGGTTAAGAAGTACGGTCAAGAAGAAGCTAACCAACGTATCTACGCAACTACAGACCGCGCTAAAGGTGCAGTTAAAGTTGAAGCAGATGCTAATGGCTGGGATACTTTTGTAGTGCCTGATAGTGTAGGTGGTCGTTTTACAGTATTGACAGCAGTGGGGCTCTTGCCAATCGCAGCTGCAGGAGCTGATATCAGCAAGTTAATGGAAGGAGCAAATGCTGCTCGCAAGGCTTATGCTTCTGATAAGTTGGCTGAAAATGAAGCATATCAATATGCAGTTGTACGCAATATCTTGTACCGTAAAGGTTATCTGACAGAAGTTCTAGCTAACTATGAACCATCTCTGCAATACTTCTCTGAGTGGTGGAAGCAACTGGCTGGTGAGTCAGAAGGGAAAGACCAAAAAGGGATTTATCCAACTTCAGCTAACTTCTCAACAGACTTGCACTCTCTGGGACAATTTATCCAGGAAGGTACCCGTATCCTCTTTGAAACAGTTATCCGTGTAGATAAACCTCGCAAAAATGTGCTGATTCCTGAATTGGCAGAAGACTTGGACGGTCTTGGCTACTTGCAAGGAAAAGATGTTGACTTTGTCAATAAAAAAGCTACAGATGGAGTGCTGTTAGCACACACTGATGGTGGAGTTCCAAATATGTTTGTGACACTGCCTGAGCAAGATGAGTTCACTTTGGGCTACACTATTTACTTCTTTGAGTTGGCTATTGCTCTTTCTGGCTACCTGAATGGTATCAATCCATTTGACCAGCCTGGAGTTGAAGCTTATAAGAAAAACATGTTTGCTCTTCTTGGGAAACCAGGCTTTGAAGAGCTGGGTGCTGAGTTGAATGCACGCCTTTGATTCTCATATGCTTTGAGTTCATTTAGAATATAAAAAGATCCACAAGTTCATTTCTTGTGGATTTTTAGTACAAGCCTCTTAATTAGTTTATTATTTTTTTTAAAAGTGTAAAAAAGAGTGTCTTAATTCTTTTATGAAAGCGCTGTATAATTGCCTTGTAAATAAAATTTGAGAGGTATCAAAATGAATGATTGGTTAAACATAAAAGGCAAAACAGTTCTTGTGACTGGCGCGTCATCTGGGATCGGTAAGGCAATCGTTGAAGAATTGCTGGAATTAGGAGTCAATGTAGCGAATTTTGATCTTAGCGACAACGATTTGCGTCACCCGAATCTATTATTTGTAAAAGTTGATGTAACTTCTCGCTCTGAAGTAGAAGAGGGTGTTGCCAAAATAGTTGAAAGATTTGGCAATATTGATGCGGTAGTCAATAATGCAGGGATTAATGTTCCCAGATTATTAATTGATGCAGAAAATCCTAAAGGTCCTTACGAGTTAGACGATGAAACGTTTGAAAAAGTAACAATGATTAATCAAAAAGGTTTGTATTTGGTTAGTCAGGCAGTAGGACGTATTTTAGTGAAAAATGGAAAAGGTGTAATTGTGAACATGGCTTCAGAAGCAGGCTTGGAAGGTTCTGAAGGACAAAGTGCCTATGCTGCCACAAAAGCAGCAGTCTATAGTTACACTCGTTCATGGGCAAAAGAGCTGGGTAAGCATGGTGTACGTGTGGTTGGAATTGCTCCAGGAATTATGGAAGCTACGGGACTTCGAACTCTTTCTTATGAGGAAGCTCTTGCTTATACCCGTGGAAAGACGGTAGAAGATATTCGAGCTGGTTATGCTTCAACTTCAACAACTCCTTTGGGACGAAGTGGTAAACTACGGGAAGTAGCTGACCTTGTAGCATTCTATATTTCAGACCGTTCTAGCTATATAACTGGAGTCACTACAAATATTGCCGGAGGGAAAACTCGCGGTTAAAAAAATGAAGGTGAGGAAGAGAGTTGACCATAGTAAATCGATGGTATAATATTTTAGAAAAAATGGTCTCACAGCCAACTTATTCCTTGGTAGATATGCGCTCAGAGCTGGATATTAGTATGCAAACCTTGCAAAAGAGTATCCAACAATTAAATGATGTTTTGGCTCCGAGTATCCAGATTATCTCACAAGATGATCAGTTAATGTTAGAGGTGTATGACTATACTGAGTTGGAAAGGATTTTATCTGGTAGTTTAAAACGGGAGAGTGACTTCAATTCTTCCAGTAAAAGAATTGCCTATTTACTAAAACGTTTAATTGAGTCAACCTCCCCTCTTCTTATTGACGACTTGGCTGAGGAAGCAGGTGTTAGTAGAAGTACCCTTAATAAGGATTTAAAACAAGTAAAATCTTTGGCAGAGAGTTACTCTATCACTATTTCAGGAAAGCCCAACCGTGGGCTGGAGGTCTTGGGGTCCGAGCTGAATTTGCGCTTGCTCTATATTCACCAAGTGGCCCCTTACTTTGAAGGAAAGACACTCACCGAGGCAACATCTTCTTTTCTGGAGACGCTACTCCAGGAGTATAAAATCCCGAAAGAAACAAAGGAACTCCTTCGAAAGACCATTTCAATTATGGTGGAGCGTATTCATGCATCTAGGGTGTTGAGTTGCCCTATTCCTTACTATAGGAATGATTTAACAGAGACACCTTTGGTTGAAAAATTAATCTATCATATTGAGATGACTTATAAGATTTCCCTCAGTCAGTTTGAGATAGACTTTTTGTGTTTTCCGTTTAATATCCGTTTTATTGACACTTTAAGCAAGCCGTCTTATCAATCTGAACAGCTTGCAAACATTTTTCAAGGGATTGTCAAGAAAGTCAAAGAAACAATGTTGGTTAACTTTGATGATGAAGAATTATTTGAAGAAATCAAGTCTCATCTAGGCTCCTTAATCAATCGACTGATTTTCCATGTGCAAGCTAATGATATATTCCATGGCGAGGTTCAAACTCAATATCCTTTTGCTTTTGAAATGGCGAAAATTGCTGGAGAAGAACTATCTGCAATTTTTGGTTCTGAATTGGAATTATCTGAAATCGGATATCTGGCTTTGTATTTTGAAATGATTTTAAGAAAGCAAAACTCTGTTGTAAATGGTTCTCGCAAGCAGATAGCTGTAGTTTGCACAACAGGAAGAGGAACTGCTGCGATGATTATTCAGCAACTCAGACGAATTCTTGGAAATGATGTAGACATTACTCAGTATTCTGAAGAGGATTTTAATCTGGATTTGAATCAGGACTATTTCGCGATTTTTACGACAGTTCCTCTAAAATATAAAGATTCTAAATCTCCAGTCATTCAAGTTAATCATCTTTTTGATGATCAATGGCTGCAGGAAGAATGGCAGAGGGCCAATGCTTTTCATCAAAAAAATCTAGAAACAGTCAGCTTACGTTTTCTTCGTTTGACTCCCCAAAAAACCTATCAGCAATACTTGCTAAATATGGTTGCAGAGTTAGAGAAACTTCAGATGATTGATGAAGGTTTTAGAAATCGGATAATTGATAGGGATAAAAAACAATCAACCATTTTTGGTGGAGGAATTGCCTTCCCCCATACAATTAACCAGGGTTATGCAAAGACTATTTTAATGTTTGGAAAGCTAGAAGAGCCTTATCAAAAAGGAGATGATTGGATTGAATTTATCTTTCTAGTCGCCATTCCCTCAGAAATTGAAAGCAAAATGGAGAGTGAATTGCTGGAATTGTATGACGACATTTTTCGAATTGCAGGAGAGCCTTCTCTAAAAGAAGCATTGAGGGCTGTAGAAACAGAGACAGAGTTTCTATCATTTTCTAAGAGCAAAGGAGTATTTTAATGAATTCGCTAATAATTTTCGCTGTATTTGTCATGGCAGCTTATATATTTCAAATGTTCCTCGGCTGGCAGCAACTCAAAGACTTCAATAAGACCTATACGATGCTCCGAAAACTGGGGCGCGTAGCGATTGGCAGGAAGTCCGGAAGAATCAAATCCGGTACGATTGTCATGTTCGCGGTTGATGAAAACGGTCGGGTTCTTAAAGCTAGCAAAATGCAAGGAGTCACAATCTTAGCACGTTTTCAAAATATGGACGATTATGTTGGAGAAGACATCCATTATTTTGACAAGTATAATCCTCTTGTGAGAAAAGAAAATAAGTTGATGCAATCAGCCATAGAAGATGCTAGAAAAGTCTATCTTTGGAATGAGGCAGGTATTGAGAAAGAGACAAGTTCATCTGATTCTTTTCTGGGATTCGGCTTTTATGCGAATTACTTACAATTATCTATTAAACAGTTATTTAAAAAAAATAAGAAAGGGAGTTCCTTATGAATCACATTACAAATTTTGCAGAGAGTTTTATGAAACTCTTCCAATTAGGTGGAGAAACCTTTATTAGCTGGATGACAAATATTGTACCGCTTGTCTTGATGCTATTGATTGCAATGAATACCCTTATCGCTTTCTTGGGAGAAGAGAAGGTCAATTCCCTGGCTAAGATTTCTGCCAAAAATCCTGTTAGCCGGTATATGATTTTACCTTTCATTTCTGCCTTTATGCTGGGGAATCCGATGGCAATCAGTATGGGACGTTTCTTACCAGAATATTATAAACCTAGTTTTGTAGCAGCTCAGATGCAGTTCTGCCACACTTCAAATGGTGTATTTCCGCATATCAATCCTGGGGAATTGTTTGTATGGATGGGAATTGCAACAGGAATTCAAACTTTAGGTTTAAGTCAAATGGACTTAGCCATTCGTTACATGCTTGTTGGGCTTGTCATGAACTTTGTAGGCGGTTGGGTGACCGATTTTACAACTGCTTATGTAGCAAAACAGCAAGGTGTTACCTTGAGTAAAACATTTGATTTATAGAAAGAGTGAAATTATGTCATATAAGAGTATAAAAGTTGTTAAAGGAAATGGCGGTTTCGGAGGACCTTTGGTCATTACACCTAGTGAAGCTAAGCATAAATTCATCTATATCACTGGCGGAGGAGAAAAGCCAGATATTGTAGATAAAATTGCTGATTTGACCGGTATGGAAGCTGTTAATGGGTTTAAAACTTCTATCCCAGATGAGGAAATTGCTTTAGCAATCGTGGATTGTGGCGGTACTCTTCGCTGTGGTATTTATCCTAAAAAGGGGATCCCTACAATAAATATTGTCGCTACAGGGAAAAGTGGGCCTCTAGCTCAATATATAACCGAGGAAATCTATGTGTCAGCAGTTGGCCTTAATCAAATTTCTGCTGCTAATGAAGACGAAAAAGCGACAACTGTGGTAACAGAAAAGCCAACTTACGATACTAGTAAAAAAATTACAGAGCAAAAAGCTGAAACAAGTATTGTAGCAAGAATTGGGATGGGCGCTGGGAAGGTCGTTGCGACTTTCAACCAGGCTGCTCGTGAAGCCATCCAAACAATGCTCAACACGATCATTCCTTTCATGGCCTTTGTTTCCTTGCTGATTGGGGTTATTCAAGGTTCAGGTGTTGGAAATTGGCTGGCAAAATTAATGGTTCCCCTAGCTGGGAACATCTGGGGACTCATTTTGATTGGCTTTATCTGTTCCTTGCCATTCCTATCTCCTTTGTTAGGCCCCGGAGCTGTTATCAGTCAGATTATTGGAACCTTAATTGGAGTTGAAATCGGCAAAGGGACTATTCCGCCCCAAATGGCTCTGCCAGCTATATTTGCTATCAACACTCAAAACGGTTGTGATTTCATTCCTGTAGCACTCGGTCTATCTGAAGCCAAGGCTGAAACAGTTGAGGTTGGTGTCCCTTCTGTGCTTTATTCACGCTTTCTCAATGGTGTTCCGCGGGTGCTAGTAGCTTGGATAGCTAGTATTGGCCTTTATCAGTAAACTTTTGATAGATGCACGTAAACATAGCAACTATTATGTTAAACTTATCTATAAGCATAAGTTTATGACAGATTTGAGAAAGGATGAATAGGAATTAGATGAAGAAAATTTTTGAAGCTAAAGTAATTCAAGTGGGGCCTGAAGCTCAGAATATGATTCAAGATGCCAATATGCTCATTTTGTTTGGAGAAGAAGCTCCGGAAGACTTAGCAGAGTATTGTTTTAAAATCGATAACAAAAATCTTCTAGGTGCAATACTAGAAGGTGGAAAGCTGGTGGTAGATAGTCAGGAATATTCGATTACTGCCGTAGGAAATGTAGTAGAAAAAAATTTAACTGGACTGGGCCATATCACGATTTCTTTTGATGGTTCAAAAGAGGGCAGCCTGCCGGGCACTCTCCATGTTGCAGCAGACCAAGCAGTAGTAATTGAAAAGGACTCTACCATTCAGATTTTCGAAACTGCTTGACCATAATAAAATTTCAAATCAAGCAATTTAGAAAAATAAAAGTCTAAAAAATTGATTCAGAGCTTGGACAAAAAGTCCAGGCTTCTGGGTCTAAATTAGAAAAAATAGATGACGCAGTGGTTGATTGGCAAGTCAATCAAACTAGCCAGTCAGTGCAAGGGAATTCCCAGCAGATGGATCCACAAGGGGTGCCTGAACAGAAGGGAAAGACCAAAAAGGTATTTACCCAACTTCAGCTAACTTCTCAACTGACTTACACTCATTGGGTCAATTTATCCAAGAAGGAACTCGTATCATGTTTGAAACAGTTGTCCGTGTTGACAAACCACGTAAGAACGTGATCATTCCTACTTTGGAAGAAGACCTTGATGGACTTGGTTACCTTCAAGGAAAAGACGTTGACTTTGTAAACAAAAAAGCGACTGACGGTGTTCTTCTTGCCCACACTGACGGTGACGTACCAAATATGTATGTGACTCTTCCAGAGCAAGATGCCTTTACTCTTGGCTACACGATCTACTTCTTCGAATTGGCAATCGCCCTTTCAGGTTACTTGAATGCCATCAACCCATTTGACCAACCAGGTGTTGAAGCCTACAAGCGTAACATGTTTGCCCTTCTTGGGAAACCAGGATTTGAAGAATTGAGCAAAGAACTTAACGCACGTCTATAATAGAAGAAAAGAGTGGCTTGTCCACTCTTTTTACTCTCTTTATTCGTAGACATTGGACTCAGGCGAGACTTGTGATATAATATAGAAAGCAAAAAGGCAGACGCCTAGAGACTTTATAGGAGAAACTATGTCAAAAGATATCCGCGTACGCTACGCACCAAGTCCAACAGGACTACTACACATCGGAAATGCCCGTACAGCATTGTTTAACTACCTTTACGCACGCCATCATGGTGGAACTTTTATCATTCGTATCGAAGATACTGACCGTAAACGCCATGTTGAGGATGGAGAACGTTCACAGCTTGAAAACCTTCGTTGGTTGGGGATTGACTGGGATGAAAGCCCAGAAACTCATGAAAACTACCGCCAATCAGAGCGTTTGGAACTCTATCAAAAGTACATCGACCAATTGCTAGCCGAAGGAAAGGCCTACAAATCTTACGTTACAGAAGAAGAGTTGGCGGCTGAACGCGAACGCCAAGAAGCAGCTGGCGAAACACCACGCTACATCAATGAATACCTTGGCATGAGCGAAGAAGAAAAAGCAGCTTATATCGCAGAACGTGAAGAAGCAGGAATCATCCCAACGGTTCGTTTGGCTGTTAATGAATCTGGTATCTACAAATGGCATGATATGGTCAAAGGAGATATCGAATTTGAAGGTGGTAACATCGGTGGCGACTGGGTAATCCAAAAGAAAGACGGTTACCCAACTTACAACTTTGCTGTTGTCATCGATGACCACGACATGCAAATTTCCCATGTTATCCGTGGAGACGACCACATTGCCAATACACCCAAACAGCTTATGGTTTATGAGGCTCTTGGTTGGGAAGCACCAGAGTTTGGTCACATGACTTTGATCATCAACTCTGAAACGGGTAAAAAATTGTCTAAACGCGACACCAACACCCTTCAGTTTATCGAAGACTACCGTAAGAAAGGCTATCTTCCAGAAGCTGTCTTTAACTTTATTGCCCTTCTTGGCTGGAACCCTGGTGGGGAAGACGAAATCTTCTCTCGTGAGGAATTGATTAAACTCTTTGATGAAAACCGCCTCAGCAAGTCTCCTGCAGCCTTCGATCAGAAGAAACTAGACTGGATGAGCAATGACTACATCAAGAGAGCTGATCTTGCGACAATCTTTGAAATGGCTAAACCTTACTTAGAAGAAGCAGGGCGTTTGACTGACAAGTCAGAGAAAATGGTAGAACTCTACAAGCCACAGATGAAGTCAGTGGATGAAATCGTTCCATTGACAGATCTTTTCTTTGCAGATTTCCCAGAGTTGACAGACGCTGAGCGCGAGGTCATGTCAGGAGAAACCGTTCCTGTTGTTCTAGAAGCCTTCAAAGCGAAACTAGAAGCAATGACAGATGAAGAATTTGTGACAGAAAACATCTTCCCACAAATCAAAGCAGTCCAAAAAGAAACAGGTATCAAGGGCAAGACTCTCTTTATGCCTATTCGTATTGCTGTATCAGGTGAAATGCATGGACCAGAATTGCCAGATACCATTTACCTGTTAGGCCGCGAGAAATCTATCCAGCATATCGAGAACATGCTGAAAGAGATTTCTAAATAAAAAGGACTTCCGATGGATACATGGGAAAAGATGTACGAAGAAGCACGAACCTTATACAATCCTCATGTAGTTTCTGACTTTGTTTATGCTAACCATGTCGTTGCCGCGGTAGAAGCGGAAGATGGTCAGATATTCACAGGATTTTGTATGGAGGGCACTTGTGGCGTTTTTCATCTTTGTGCAGAACGAGCAGCTCTCTTCAATATGTATCAATTTTCAGGACAAACCAAAGTTAAGAAAATCCTCGCTTTTCGAGATAAACCGCCTTACGGTGAAAGTTCGGGTATGCCCTGTGGCGCATGCAGAGAATTTCTCTTAGAATTGAATGCTGAAAATAAAGAAGCAGAGTTCATGATGGACTACGAAGCAAGAAAAACAATCAAGGTTGCCGAATTGATCCCTTACTGGTGGGGAGAGGAACGCGCGACTAATTGGCAAACAAAATAGAGAGAGTCAGTTAAACTGGCTCTTTTCTATTATCATAGAAAAATTTGTATAGGAGATTAAAAAAGATCTTGACAAAGTGTAAAAAGTAGGTATAATAGAAAGAGTTGAAAAGCTCAAGGTCCGTTGGTCAAGGGGTTAAGACACCGCCTTTTCACGGCGGTAACACGGGTTCGAATCCCGTACGGACTATGTGTGTATCGCAGGGACGAAAAAAGTAAAAAAAGTTTCAAAAAAGTGTTGACATAGGTTAGCAGCTGTGATATACTAATATAGTTGTCGCTTGAGAGATTGAGTGACAAAGACCTTTGAAAACTGAACAAGACGAACCAATGTGCAGGGCACTATAACTAAGGTTATAGTACTGAACAATGAAAAAAAACAATAAATCTGTCAGTGACAGAAATGAGTGAGAACTCAAACTTTTAATGAGAGTTTGATCCTGGCTCAGGACGAACGCTGGCGGCGTGCCTAATACATGCAAGTAGAACGCTGAAGGAGGA
>NZ_RJVZ01000027.1:0-4482 GCF_003944215.1 Streptococcus oralis
AGGTGGGATTTTTGCAGTATATTCTTTGTCATCTCTATTATTTGGTAAGATTAATAGTATTTTTGATACAATTGTAGCATTCTACAATAGCAAAACATTTTTATCTCGGATTTTAGAGATTTTAGGTGAAGAAACTGAGATAAATGGTGTAGTGAAACACGACTTAAATGGGGAAATCACACTTAAAAATGTTTCATTTTCATATACTAGAGATAGTAAAAAAGTACTTTCTAATGTGTCTATTGAAATAAAGAAGGGTGAGAAGGTAGCAATTGTTGGCTCTTCTGGATCAGGTAAAAGTACACTTTCCAAATTATTAATAGGTTTATTTCCAGCCTCGTCAGGTAGTATTTTATTTGATGACTTAGATTATAATTTGTTGGATAAACAGTATCTTCGTCAACAAATTGGCATTGTCCCACAAGACATGACTTTATTTAATAAAACCATATATGAGAATATTGCTGGAGATATCTCAGTCTCAGAGGAAGAAATGACAAAAATTTGTAAGTTAGTTAATATCCATGATGAAATTATGGAAATGCCCATGGGGTATAATACTTTAGTTTCAGAAATGGGAATGAATCTGTCAGGAGGGCAACGTCAGAGAATTATTTTAGCAAGAGCGCTAGTTAAGAAACCCAAAATAATACTTTTAGATGAAGCCACAAGTTATCTAGATAATGTTAATGAAAAAGAGATTATGCAGAAATTTAAAGAACAAAATATTACAATTATTGTTATTGCACATCGACTTTCTACCATTATCGATTCTAACCAGATTTTTGTAATGGATAAAGGAGAAATTGTAGAACAAGGAAGTCATACAGAACTATTGAATATGAAAAATGGTTTGTATAAAAAACTTTATCAGACGGATTACTAAATTTGTAATATATATTGGCCACCTTCGGGTGGCATTTTTACTTCTGTGATACTTTTTTCAAGATTTATCTGCTATTCTTGACCTAGTTTTTATAGAAAGAAGGTCTAAGATGTTAAATAAAGTCAAAACTAAAGCCTTAATTAGTGTTGGAGCAGTGGCTGCAACTAGCTTTATTCTCATGATGGGATATACTGTTGGTCAACACTCGACTGCTAAACAAAGTCGTAAAGAGATTGAATTGGCTGCAGCTAAACTTGTAGAGGATAAACAAGCAGAAGATAAAGCCAGCATTTTGTCATCGGATACTGTAAAAGAATTTTTGACTCAGTACTATACGAAAGAAAAGCTCGGAGAAAATAATACACGTATTCAACCTTATATGACTGAATCGGCTTATTCTCAAGAATTAACAAGTCAAAACGATGCCATGAACCAAGTGTATAAGGACTATATTTTGGATTATCATTTTGAAAAAGCTGATATCTTTGTCAATCAGACTACGAATCAAGCCATTGCCATGGTCTCTTATAATGTAACCTATGTATCTGATTTAAAGAATGCCAACCAATCAAAGACCAATCAGACAGAAACCAGAACGGTTAAGTTGTCTTATTCGAAACTACCAGGTAAGTTATTGGTCAATCAAGTACAGGTTTGGAAATCTGGATTGGATGATTTGGATAAGGCCACTCCCAAAACTTTGGAAGAATCCTCATCTGTTCCATCACTGCCAAATACTACGACAAAATGATGATGTTTTATGAATATAGAGGAATGTAAGCAAATCTCAATTCTTGATGTAGCAAGTCGTTTAGGTATCTCCTTTAAACAAGTTTCGAACAGTGTTTATGAGCATCCTGAACACGATTCATTTCGGATTTTTTCAACTACCAATACTTTTAAATGGTTTTCAAGAGATATTCAAGGTGATGTCATTGATTTTGTTCGACTTGTTAAGGGAATTTCCTTTAAAGAAGCTCTAGCTTTTTTTTCTGAAGAACCTTTTCAAAAAGAAGCTGTTCAAGAAAATAGGGAGAGACCATTTTATTATCCTTTAAAGAGAATAGAAGATTCTAACTGTAGTCTGGCCAGATATTATTTAACAGAATGTAGAGGAATCTCAGACGAAATCATAGAAAAGATGATTCAACAAGGTTTGATAGCACAAGCTAGTTGGAAAACAAATGAAACTGTTGAACCTGTTATTGTTTTTAAAAGCTTTGATCATCGTCACAAGCTGCAGGCAGCAAGCTTACAAGGTATTTATAAGAATCACTCTCTTCCTAGAGAGAGGCTGAAAACGATTCTAAAAGGAAGCCATGGACATATTGGAATATCCTTTGATATTGGTAAACCAAATAGACTGGTCTTTTGTGAATCGTTCATTGACTTAATGAGCTATTACGAACTGCATCAACAAAGTCTATCTGATGTTCGTTTGGTATCTATGGAAGGATTAAAAAGGTCTGTTATCGCTTATCAAACTTTACGACTGATAGCTGAAGAAAATCAGAAGTTGGAATTTTTAGATACAGTAACACCTTCAAAGTTATTGCCTTTGATCAATACAATTCGTGATACCACTACCTATTTTGATAATCATCCTGATTTATTGACACTGGCGGTAGATTGTGATGATGCAGGAAAAGATTTTTCTGATAAGTTATCTCAAGCAGGATTGCCTGTTTTACTGGATTTACCTAATAATGAATTTGGGAAAGAAAAAATAGACTGGAACGATATTCTTAGAGAAAAGAAATCAGATTTACAATTTATGCTTGAGACTGTAAAAGAGACATTTGGAAATCCACCAGTAAGACAATCATCTCAATGTTTAGAATTGTGATAACAAAATCAAGATGTTTTAGCTAATATTAGAATGAAGGAGGATCGTATATGACCATTATTGAACGCTTAGAAGAAAAAGTCACTAGGCAAGAAAGCAAGGTAGCAAGAGAGAAAGAAAAACTCGCTGCTTACAAAGAACAACTGGAGACAGCGATGTTTGCGACGTTCAAAAGGCGTCAAAGCATCAGTCACATGAGTTTTGAAGAAGCTCTTGACCATGCCTTTGGTAAAGAAATACAATTCGATGATTCTGAATTTAGAAAGGATGAAATGAGTGAATGACAAAAAATTGGGATTTTAATCAACCATTAGAAAGTAAATCAGAAAATCAAGAAGATCCAGATAAAATTGCGGCCTTATTTGGAAATCATAAAGGAGGTAATGATGTAAATTATGAAGCAGCTTTTCAAAAGCGAAAACAAGCACCTGTGACGGAATCAAATCCTAGTTCTAAACCTAAAGTTACAGAGGTTAGAACAGGAAAAGAGACAGATATTACTACAAGTTATCAGCAACATCTAAAAAGACTGATTGCGGATAACAATAGCGATATTGAAAGTAGTCAAAAGAAAATTGAAGAGCTATATACGTTGATTGATACAAAGAATAAAGACAATAAGAAATTGCAGTCAATTTATGATGCGATTTCCGAATTACACTAAGCAGTCTTAAGAGGCTGCTTTTTTTGAGAGGTTATAGATGTTTACAACTTTTTTTAAGAAAAATCAAGACAATAGTGATGTATTTAAAAAGCTAATTCATAGACTATCTGATATGTCTGTCCAAGATCTTGAAAAAATAGATCGACTGTTAGATATCATTTTCACTCTAGATCAAGAATCAGAACAGCTAAAAACAGAAGCAATTTATAGAGAAGAAACTTTGGATGACACATTAAAGGAAGCTAAGAATCAACTTCATAAGGAACAATTGGAGAAGAATTTAGAGAGATTTAGGAAAGACGGAAGGAAGTGAATAGTTTTATAAAATTTTCTTTTATTTGAATAAAGTCTTAACTAAAGTAGAACTACAAAAATTAATTTAAGATGAAGTGAACTGAACTGTAGACTTTGGAAATGTCTCTTACTCGATTTCAGAATGAATTACTGATATGGGATTAAAAGAACTAAGTATTTCTTTTTGTTTTGAATGAGATACGTGAGTATAGATTTGTGTGACTGATATAGAACTGTGTCCAAGAATTTGTTGAATGTATCGAATATCTACATCATTATCTAGAAGCATTGTTGCAAAGCTATGTCTAAACATATGTGGTGTAATATTTTTAGATAAGCTATTTTGTTCAACGATTCTCTTTAAAATTAAACGTACACTTTGCTCTGACAATGGTTTAGGCGAATGTTTCCCTGGGAATAGGAAATCATTAGATTCTTTTCCGTTTTTATTTATATATGTTTCTAATAAATTGAAGGTTGTTTGATCTCCTAAAAATAGGATACGCTCTTTCTTACCCTTTCCTATAATATGGAGTGTCTTATTGGAAAGATTAATATCTTTGAGATGAATGTGACAAAGTTCAGAAATTCTGATACCTGTTGAAAGTAAAAGGGAAATAATTAGTAGATTTCTTTCAGCTTTTTGTTTTTGATAGTCAGTTTTAGATATAACTACTCTCTGCTCTAAATATGAAAAAATATTTTTCAGAATATCATACGGAATCGTTTTAGGCAATATTTTTTCAGTTCTAAATTGAAAGCGTAATTGATTGAAGGGATTCTCTTCAATTA
>NZ_RJVZ01000028.1:0-4204 GCF_003944215.1 Streptococcus oralis
GCAGAAAAGGATAAAACAGTCATCGCAGCTGAACCAAAAGCAGCTGAAACAACTGAAACAAGTACTAACTCAATCATCGCTCAAGCGCAAACAGAAGTAAAGAAAGCTCAAGCAGAACAAGCATCTGCCTCAGCTTCTGTATCAGTCAGTCAATCTGTTGAGGCTCAAGCGAGTGCGAGTCAGTCAGCTTCAGTCAGTCAATCTGCCTCAGCAAGTCAGTCAGCATCTGCAAGTGCTTCAACATCAGCAAGTCAGTCAACTGCTCCAGCATCTGAGTCAGCGAGCCAATCAACATCAGCTCCTACATCAGCGTCAGCGAGCGCTCAAGCTTCAACTTCACTAGTTGAGAGCACTAGTGCAACGAGTGGATCAGAAGTACAAGCATCTGTCTCAACTTCTACATCAGCATCACTCAATGCCGATACCAAACCTGCAGCTAGCTTAGCATCAAGCAAACTCGGTGATGCTTTGTCTAGTGCAACTCAACTTAGTAGCCAAGCAGCAACAACAAGCAACAACCTTGCAGCTGGTGTTGTAGCAGATAAGAACCAAGCCCAAGGTAAGGATACAACCAAGCAAGCTGAGAAAAACCAAAAGGTTGACAATACTGTAGCGACTGCACCAAAGACAGGGTATTCTGGATTTAGAGCAAATCCGATCGATACTGGTTCAAAAGAGCCATTCTTTCTAAATACTGACCCATATAGTATCAATTCTCCAGAAACAAGTGGTCGTTTAAATAGACAACGGGTCTTTCTGGGACGAGCAGGTGTTCCTTTCTCGGTAACATATTATATGCATAAGTCTCAATTTGATGCGGACGAATATCCTTACGGTTCATATAAGGATAGTGAGTTGGCAGGACTTTCTCCAAGACAAACTCTAGAGACTCGAAACTGGCAAGAAGCACAAGAGAAATATAATATTACCTCGGAAACAGGTCGTGTGGAAGTGGCTCCTGGACGTTATATTCCATATGTAACTTTCAAGAGTGATAATCCAAAAGCATTTAGAAGTAGTATCAATCTGGATGTGACCTTTGATGGACGTAGCTTTCCTCAAACCAGCATATTCATGAACCTTACTACTACTCAGTTTAAGGGACCTGCTGTAACGTATGATGCCGAAGGGAAAAAAGAAGCACTGGCTCCTCTTGCAAAATATAAAGTAGGAGATACAGTCAATGAAACCTACTATTTCCATAATGATAAACAGTATAGATATGAGCAAGATGCTAGAAATGCTATTACTTTGTACACTGGTAATGGTGGTTGGACCAAACCGATGGGCTTGAGGTTTGTTCAAGGAGTGGAAAGACGTGCTGATTTTACCTATGTTCCTAAAGTCACTGTTACGGGGACTGTTAAAACTGAAAATCCTAATTATCTTGTCAGACATAATGATGGATTGGGAGGTAAGGATGCTGAATTCTTTACCTATCTAGGCCGTCCAGAAGAAGTTGTAACTGAGGCTGCGCAGGAGTCAATTATCAACAAGAGCAAAGACTCACTAACTCCTTCCCCTGAACCACTAGTTCCTGAAGTTGAAGTTGGTAAACGAGTTAATGAAACTTTATATGTTCATGATGGTAATAACAAAGGAGACAAGTCTGTTGGTTCTTGGCAAAGTCCTTACCTTGCAGATCAAGCGGTTGAACTGATTCATGGTAAGAAAGAACTAGAAGCACTTGGATTAACAGTTACTACTAAAACCGTTCCATCAGGGGGTGGTAAAACTGGCTATATCCCATCTATCCAAATTTCTGGGACGCCTACTGGAACAGGAACTGTAACACTTAAATATAAGATTACTGACGAAGCAGGACAGCTTAACTTTAAGGACATTCAAATCAATGTTAAAGAAAGCGGATCCCTTAGCCAATCAGTTTCAGCATCAGTATCTGCAAGTCAAAGTGCTTCAGCTTCAGTAAGTTCAAGTCAAAGTGCTTCACTTAGCGCCGGTCAATCTCACTCAGCAAGCTTGAGTGCTAGTCAGAGTGCATCAGCCAGCGCATCGCTTAGCGCGAGTCGTTCAGCCTCAGCAAGTGTAAGTTCAAGCCGTTCAGCCAGTGCATCAGCCAGCGCATCGCTTAACGCAAGTCGCTCAGCTTCAGCTTCTGTAAGCTCAAGTCGTTCAGCCAGTGCTTCAGTGAGTGCATCACTTAGCGCAAGTCGCTCAGCTTCAGCTTCTGTAAGCTCAAGTCGTTCAGCCAGTGCTTCAGCGAGTGCATCACTTAGCGCAAGTCGCTCAGCTTCGGCTTCTGTAAGCTCAAGCCAATCAACTAGCGCATCAGTAAGCTCAAGCCAATCAGCTTCAGCTTCAGTATCTGCAAGTCGCTCAGCTTCAGCTTCTGTAAGTTCGAGCCGTTCAGCCAGTGCATCAGCCAGTGCATCACTTAGCTCAAGTCGCTCAGCCTCAGCAAGCGTAAGTTCAAGTCGTTCGGCTAGTGCCTCAGCCAGTGCATCGCTTAGCGCGAGTCGTTCAGCAAGCACATCAGTAAGCTCAAGTCAATCAGCATCAGCGTCTGTAAGTGCAAGCCAATCAGCTAGCGTATCAGTAAGCTCAAGTCAATCAGCATCAGCGTCTGTAAGTGCAAGCCAATCAGCTAGCGCATCAGTAAGCTCAAGTCAATCGGCTTCAGCATCAGTATCAGCAAGCCAAAGTGCTTCAGCATCTGTATCAGCAAGTCAAAGTGCTTCAGCATCAGTAAGCTCAAGTCAATCGGCTTCAGCGTCAGTAAGTACAAGCCAAAGCGCTTCAGCATCAGTAAGTGCTAGTCAATCAGCATCTGTATCAGCAAGCCAATCAGCTTCAGTATCAGCAAGTCAAAGTACTTCAGCATCAGTAAGCTCAAGTCAATCGGCTTCAGCATCTGTATCAGCAAGCCAAAGCGCTTCAGCATCAGTATCTGCAAGTCAAAGTGCTTCAGCGTCAGTAAGTGCAAGCCAATCAGCTAGCGCATCAGTATCTGCAAGCCAATCAGCAAGCACATCTGTATCAGCCAGCCAAAGTGCCTCAGCTTCAGCGTCTGTATCAGCTAGCCAAAGTGCTTCAGCATCTGTATCTGCAAGTCAAAGTGCTTCAGCGTCAGTAAGTGCAAGCCAATCAGCAAGCACATCTGTATCAGCCAGCCAAAGTGCCTCAGCTTCAGCATCTGTATCAGCTAGCCAAAGTGCTTCAGCATCAGTATCAGCAAGCCAATCAGCTAGCGCATCAGTAAGCTCAAGCCAATCAGCAAGCACATCTGTATCAGCCAGCCAAAGTGCCTCAGCTTCAGCATCTAACAACCAGAACTCAGCTTCTATCTCAGCAAGCGCGAGCCACTCTGCGTCTGTATCAGCAAGCCAAAGCGCTTCAGCATCAGTAAGTGCTAGTCAATCAGCATCTGTATCAGCAAGCCAATCAGCTTCAGCATCTGTAAGTGCAAGCCAATCAGCAAGCACATCAGTAAGCTCAAGTCAATCAGCTTCAGCATCTGTAAGTGCAAGCGACTCAGCGTCTGTATCAGCTAGCCAATCAGCTTCAGCATCAGTAAGTGCAAGTCAAAGTGCTTCAACATCAGTAAGCGCAAGCCAAAGTGCCTCAGCTTCAGCATCTAACAACCAGAACTCAGCTTCTATCTCAGCAAGCGCGAGCCAGTCTGCGTCAATTAGTGCAAGCCAAAGCGCATCAGCATCAGTATCAGCAAGCATCAGTGCGAGCCAATCAGCATCTGTATCAGCTAGTCAATCAGCTTCAGCTTCTGTAAGTTCAAGCCAATCAGCATCTGTATCAGCTAGCCAATCAGCTTCAGCATCTGTAAGTGCAAGCGACTCAGCGTCTGTATCAGCTAGCCAATCAGCTTCAGCATCAGTAAGTGCAAGCCAAAGCGCTTCAGCATCAGTAAGTGCAAGCATCAGTGCAAGCCAATCAGCATCTGTATCAGCTAGTCAATCAGCATCAGCGTCTGTAAGTTCAAGCCAATCAGCATCTGTATCAGCTAGTCAATCAGCATCAGCGTCTGTAAGTTCAAGCCAATCAGCATCTGTATCAGCTAGCCAATCAGCATCAGCATCTGTAAGTGCAAGCGACTCAGCGTCTGTATCAGCTAGCCAATCAGCAAGCGCATCTGTAAGTGCAAGTCAAAGTGCTTCAACATCAGTAAGCGCCAGCCAAAGTGCCTCAGCTTCAGCATCTAACAACCAGAACTCAGCTTCTATCTCAG
>NZ_RJVZ01000029.1:0-2885 GCF_003944215.1 Streptococcus oralis
GCTGATACAGATGCTGATTGACTAGCACTTACTGATGCTGANGCGCTTTGGCTTGCTGATACNGACGCAGANTGGCTCGCGCTTGCTGAGATAGAAGCTGAGTTCTGGTTGTTAGATGCTGAAGCTGANGCACTTTGGCTNGCGCTTACTGATGCTGAAGTACTTTGACTTGCAGATACTGAAGCTGAAGCTGATTGGCTTGCTGATACAGATGCTGATTGACTAGCACTTACTGATGCTGAAGCGCTTTGGCTTGCTGATACTGACGCAGANTGGCTCGCGCTTGCTGAGATAGAAGCTGAGTTCTGGTTGTTAGATGCTGAAGCTGAGGCACTTTGGCTNGCGCTTACTGATGNTGAAGNACTTTGACTTGCANTTACAGATGCTGAAGCTGATTGGCTAGCTGATACAGACGCTGAGTCGCTTGCACTTACAGATGCTGAAGCTGATTGGCTAGCTGATACAGATGCTGATTGGCTTGCAGATACAGACGCTGAAGCTGATTGACTAGCTGATACTGATACTGACGCAGAGTGGCTCGCGCTTACTGATGCTGAAGTACTTTGACTTGCTGATACAGAGGCGCTTGCTGATTGGCTAGCTGATACAGATGCTGATTGACTTGCACTTACTGATGCTGAAGCGCTTTGGCTTGCTGATACTGACGCAGAGTGGCTCGCGCTTACTGATGCTGAAGCTGATTGACTTGAGCTTACTGATGTGCTTACTGATTGGCTTGCACTTACTGACGCTGAAGCACTTTGACTTGCTGATACAGAGGCGCTTGCTGATTGGCTAGCTGATACAGATGCTGATTGACTTGCACTTACTGATGCTGAAGCACTTTGGCTAGCTGATACTGATGCTGAAGCTGATTGACTTGAGCTTACTGATGTGCTTACTGATTGGCTTGCACTTACTGATGCTGAAGTACTTTGACTTGCTGATACAGATGCGCTTGCTGATTGGCTAGCTGATACAGATGCTGAAGCTGAGGCACTTTGGCTGGCGCTTACTGATGCTGAAGCTGAGCGACTTGCAGATACTGATGCACTAGCTGATTGACTTGAGCTTACTGATGTGCTTACTGATGTGCTTGCTGAGCGACTTGCGCTAAGCGATGCACTCGCTGAGGCACTGGCCGAACGGCTTGAGCTTACACTTGCTGAGGCTGAGCGACTCGCACTTAGCGATTCACTCGCTGAAGCACTGGCCGAACGGCTTGAGCTTACACTTGCTGAAGCTGAGCGGCTTGAACTAAGCGATGCACTCGCTGAACGGCTTGAACTTACGCTCGCTGAAGCTGAACGACTTGCACTAAGTGAGGCACTCGCTGAGGCACTGGCCGAACGGCTTGAACTTACGCTCGCTGAAGCTGAGCGACTTGCGCTGAGTGATGCACTGGCTGAAGCACTTGCCGAACGACTTGAGCTTACGCTCGCTGAGGCTGAACGGCTTGAACTTGCACTGGCTGAAGCTGAGCGACTTGCGCTGAGTGATGCACTCGCACTTTGGCTTCCTGATACAGAAGCAGATACGCTACGGCTCACGCTCGCACTTGCTGATGCACTTTGGCTCGCAATTGCTGACGTTGATGCACTAATACTTGCTGAGATAGATGCTGACGCACTTTGACTAGCACTAATTGACGCAGAGTCACTCGCGCTCAAACTCATTGAATCTGAAGCTGACTGTGTACTTGTTGATGCTGACGTTGATTGACTTGCAGATGTAGATTCACTCTCATATCTAGGGTTACGAGTAACATTGAAGCTTATTGTAGCTTGATTGACCACTCCTTGACCACCTGCGCCACTAACTCGTACATTGAACAATACCAAGTTCCCTTTGACAGGCGTTGGATAACCCCACATAGTCAAACGTGGTAAATATCCAATCTGACCTTGTTGACTCCGTACTTGCACAACATCCAATCGATAGTTAAGACCAAGTTGTTTCAAACGATTAGTGTCTGTCTCAGAAATATAGAGGGCATCTCTAGCAATATGCTCCTGCTTCCAAGTACCATTAAAGTGCTTGTTTTGTCCATTATGGAAATAAACATGTGTCTCAGGCATTGGTTTATAAGCTGTTTGATCAGGAATTGGATATCTCTTGGCATATTGACCATTTGGTGTATCGGTAAGAAATACACCAGCTTCAGAGTCAATAATACCTGGAATACCTTGGCGGAAACCAGAGTAACCCTTTTTCGGTGCAGTTGTTACTTGCTTATCTGCCGCTTGGTCTTTCTCAGCTTGCTTGGTTGTATCCTTACCTTGGGCTTGGTTCTTATCCGCTACAACACCAGCTGCGATGTTGTTGCTAGTCGTTGCTGCTTGGCTTGTGCTAAGAGCTGCACTTGCCAAACTTTGGTTAGCACTACCTGATACAAGGCTTGCTGCAGGGTTAACCTTAAGGTTGAGAGATGCAGAAGTTGAGGTAGACACAGAAGCCTGTGCTGATGGTTCGCTAACAGCTGATGTACTCTCAACTACAGAGGCAGGTGCTTGAGAGCTTGCTGACTCTGATGGTGTAGAGCTTACTGATGCAGATGCTGTTGCACTTGCTGAAGCTGATACAGGAGCTGATGTTGATTGGCTCGCTGACTCAGATGCTGGAGCAGTTGACTGGCCTGCTGATGTTGAAGCACTTGCAGATGCTGACTGACTTGCTGAGGCAGATTGACTGACTGAAGCTGACTGACTCGCACTCGCTTGAGCCTCAACAGATTGACTGACTGATACAGAAGCTGAGGCAGATGCTTGTTCTGCTTGAGCTTTCTTTACTTCTGTTTGCGCTTGAGCGATGATTGAGTTAGTACTTGTTTCAGTTGTTTCAGCTGCTTTTGGTTCAGCTGCGATGACTGTTTTATCCTTTTCTGC
>NZ_RJVZ01000030.1:0-2759 GCF_003944215.1 Streptococcus oralis
AGATACATGTTTTTTAGTGTATCTTGTTTGTACTCAAAGTATGAAATGAATATCTAATATTTAAGATTAATAAATATTATACGATGAGATAGAATGCTACAAAATGAAAGGTGATGTAATCTGATGAAGAAAGATAGATTAATTGCATTGACAGATGCGGTTCTAGCAATTATAATGACTATCCTAATCTTAGAATTAGAAAAACCAACGACACCAAGTCTTCAAGCTTTTTGGGATTTACGGCAAAATTTCTTTGCTTATTTTCTTTCCTTTTTCTGGTTAGGATCGTTATGGATGGCACTAAACACACTATGGGAAAAGGTTGAGAAAATTTCCCCACAAATTGTTTGGTGGAATTTGTTTCTTTTATTTTTTGTTTCATTTATGCCCTATGCTACTGGAATCGTTAGTAGTCATTTCATGAACCATACGGCACAGCTCTTTTATGGACTGATCGTTATTGTTTCAACGGTAGCAAACTGGTTTTTCATAAAGTAATTGATAAACCCAATATAGATCAGAAAGAATTACTTGAAGCTACCGCACAATATAGAAAGTTATTGATACCTGACCTAATAATTAAAGGAGTGGGATTGATTCTATCCTTAATTCTCTATCCTCCGATTATGATGTATAGTGTTTTAATTGCGGCATTTTACATCATAACTTTAAAAACACTATCTGAAAAAAGAGTGAATAACTAAAAAACGGTGACCAAAGTTAGGTGTATTATTTTAATGATTACAGACCTAAACTATTCCCCTATTTAGAATCTATTAATTCATATTTTATAAATTAATTAGTAGATATCGTTCTTAAAATCCTTGATATTTCGCTGTTTTTAGTTCAACTGAAACGCATACTTTCCAAACCAGATTTTAAGAAAGCTCGTAAAGCTAGGTAGTTTTCTAAACGTTAAAAACTAGCTACAATACAGCATTTACAACACTTCATGGTTCACACCATGGGGTGTTTTTGATGATTTTAAGCAAAATTCACACCATTTAATTGAAAGTTATTTAAATTAGATGAAAATTTATTTTCTGAAAAAGTGGGAAAACATTGATTTTAAGCGAATTTTGAATCATATTCGAATGGGAGTTTTTAAAATCATGTTTCGGTTGTAAAAGTGCCAAAGTTGATTCTCCATAGGAGAATGATATCTCCTGCTAGTAAATCATCTGCTAATAGGTCCATGTGTCATTTGGGAACGGGCTTGAGATTTAGTAGCCAAGCTTCGACATCACGATTAAGAGAGATATAGGGCTTGACAGGGTAGTTATCAAAAGTAGTATTCATAAATTTTTTCTTTCTAATTTATCTCTATTAGTCTAATAAATTTCTAAAAAATTTAAAAATTTTTAACTCTGTCAAGTTTTTTTCTTGACACCTGTCAGAAATCTGCTATAATAGAACATGTGCTAAATAGCTCAGCTATTTCACCGAAATAAAAAATAAGAAAAGAGACTTTAAAAATGGCAGTTAAAATTCGTTTGACTCGTATGGGTTCTAAGAAAAAACCTTTCTACCGTATCAACGTAGCAGATTCACGTTCACCACGTGACGGACGTTTCATCGAAACAGTTGGAACTTACAACCCACTTGTTGCTGAAAACCAAGTGACTTTGAAAGAAGACCGCGTTCTTGCATGGTTGGCTGATGGAGCTCAACCTTCAGATACAGTTCGCAACATCCTTTCAAAAGAAGGCGTATTGAAAAAATTCCACGATTCTAAATTCTCAAAATAAGTTTAAAGTAGGTTGACAGATGGATACGATTGAAAATCTCATTATTGCGATTGTGAAACCTTTAATTTCACAACCAGATGCCTTAACTATCAAGATCGAAGACACACCAGAGTTTTTGGAGTATCACTTGGATCTTGACCAAAGCGATGTCGGTCGTGTAATCGGTCGTAAGGGTCGCACTATCTCAGCGATAAGAACGATTGTCTACTCTGTCCCAACTGAAGACAAAAAAGTAAGAATCGTTATCGATGAAAAATAAAAAAAGCGGGACAGATGTCTCGCTTTTTTGTGAGGAGGAGAAGATGAAGGATTTAACATTTAGACAATTACAAGCTTACTTACTCGAACATTACCAGCAATCTCGAACTGAGGAAGGCCTCTTTATCAAGCTAGTGGAGGAAGTCGGAGAAGTAGCCGAGGTCTTGAATGGGCGCTCTGGTCGAAAAGAGGGTGTCCAGGACTCAAACGACGAACTAGCCAAAGAACTGGCTGATATCATTCATTACACCGTCGCAATCGCGGCTATCAACGATATTGACCTAACCAAAACCATCTTTGACAAAGATAAGAAGGCTGCCATTAAGTACCAACATGAACGAGATTTGGAAGGCTTTTTGAAGGGAGATTTGAGAAATAATGGACACTGACTATTTTTTAAAAATAGACTGGGCGATGTATATTGATTGGTTATTGCGAATTATACAGATTTCGACTTTTATCGGTGTAATTTTAAAAATTAGTTTCCAGAATAAGGCCTATATTAATAATATCGAAATTCAGGAAATTAAACCAATCGAATTTGATTCCTTACATACGAGATTTCATCATATTTATGAGTTTAAACATAATAAAAATGATAAACATTATAACCATTTGATTTTTTATCCAAAAGAAGTTGATATTGAAATTGTAGAATTTTATTCTTTAATCTATGATTCAAAAAGTAATCGTTTAGTCGTTCATGATAAAATACATACAGTTAAAAATTTAAAAAATTATACATGCCTATTA
>NZ_RJVZ01000031.1:0-2088 GCF_003944215.1 Streptococcus oralis
GGGTACATACAGGTTTGTGTTAAACATATTAATAGAGGTGATTCTATCTAACTCGTTTGTTAATATTTTAATTTGCTCGTCATAGATTGTAAATAAGTTAAAACCCAGCAATTCATGCGAAAGTAGTCTATTTATTTCTGTAGGAGTCATATTTAAAACATTAGTAATTGCTTCAAAAGAGCAGACAGTTTCACTTCCATATAAAACCTTTATAATTCTTGATATGATATTAATAAAGCATGAATAGATTTTTATACTATAAAAGTCACTAACTTCTTGGACTTGTTCTAAAGTATAGTAATTCTTATCAATTATTTGTTTAAATATATCAGCTAACTTTTTCCTTGTTTCGGAAATATTGGATGTTTCATAAGTTAGAATTCGTCTATTACGTAAATCGAAAGGTAGTTCTGAAACATCGCCAAAATCAGAATTGAACACACAAATAACTCTATCCCACCCTAGACACTTTACTGCATATCCTAATTCAAATAATACGTTAGGGTTAGGAGTTCTTTTACCATTTAAACTACTGTTTATAATTGATATATCTGCTATAAATAGGCCACACTTATCAATTTTGGTTAATATTGAATCAACAATATCTGGACTACCTAGAACACCTTTTGTATCTCTGTCAATTTCAGTGATAAGAGAGTACGGAGAATCTTGGTTCATTTTTTTCAATGCTAATTTTATAGAATTCTCAATTAAATTTCTATTTGTTTTATTCGGTAAGTCAGATTGCCATGAAAAGAATATTGTAGTCATAAAAAGCTCCGATAGTTAATCAGTAGAATATTATTTGTGAATGAATTTGGTTAGCAATAACTACGATGTTTGAGTTCCTCATTTATTTTGATAATATAGAAAATTAATATGAGCAGAATGAGATGATATTCATACTCATATTGCTGAATAGAATCATAAATAGGTACTCCATGCAAATACTTATTTCTGATTCCCCAGCTATTGTCATATGATTTGTTATTTAGGACAAAATTCAAATAATTAATTTCTTGAATTGAAAATAAGGTATCCGAAAATATTAACCATCCATTATCAAGCATCCTATTAGCACTGAGTTTTTCAGATTCAGATAAAGATATACTATTAACAGAGCCATATAAGAATATTTTTTCTAAAAGACTTATTTGGGACATATCTTTAAAAGATATAACGCCTGTATCATTTTGGCAAATTCCAGCATCTATTAGTAGTTTTATGTAATCTATTTGATATTCATGAAAATTTGCATAACTCAAGCATTGTTGTGAAATTAATTCCTTAAAGTTGCTTCCTTTGTATTCCTCATTAATAAAATGAATAGGACTTTGGTCAGAGAATAATAAATTAACAATCTGTTGAATATTATTATCTGAATTATTCATTGAGAAGTATTTTCTTTTAGTAAAACTCTGCAAAGATTCAATTGAAGGAGTAGAAGTAATATTATATAAATTTACATCAATAAGCCCTTCTTCACTCAATAATTTGTATTGTTTTCTTAATGATTCTTCGATTCTAAAAAGTGTTGCTGTTTTATTTCCCGTTGTTTCTGAAATTGAAGGCACATCAAAATGTATCCAATCAATACCGTACTGATTAGTCAGGAAAATATCGAAAAACCAAGTAATGAAATCTTCAATTCTTAGACTGAATTTCTGTAGTATTTTTGATAAAGCAATCAGTTTCATCACGTATAGTTGATGCTTGACTGAGAAGTAAAAACCAAATTTATAGTGATTTCTAGTCGAAATGCCTAACGTTCTTTCAAGTACCCCCATCTCTAATTGAGGAAAGCTTGCTAATGCAAAAGTACCAACACTTGTGCTCAGTTCAAAGTCTTTACAAAAATAGTCTAATATATTTTGAAAATTATGTTTTTCAAAAAGTTTAGCACTATCTATAAAAGTTGATAATGTATATTCATATTGTTTTGGCCTAGCTCCACCTGTTGCGACTGCAATAGGATTATACAAACCTTTTTCAATTCCCTCAATATGAAGCTCCCTACTCTTTTTAATTGCGTAATAGTACGCTTCCTTCTTTGTATATACTCTAATATCAACTTGAATTCCAAAATCC
>NZ_RJVZ01000032.1:0-1984 GCF_003944215.1 Streptococcus oralis
TTCTATAACTACAAAAAAGTCTCAATAATATTGAGACTTTTCATTTAACTATTCTTAATACAGGACCTTTTTGTACCAATTGATAATTATCATTAATTGAAATATCTAATGATTTTTCTAACTCATCTTTGGGTAGAGATAAGTAAGAAATTAGTTCATTTTTTTGTAAAATATCATTACTGATAATTAAGTCAAATACTTTACGGTAAAGACTAGGTTTCTCAGGAGTCAATTCATCGTCCAAAGGCTCACGCTTCTTCCATTTATTAAAGCCAATTTTCCTAAACAAATATAATTTTTGATCATCATTGATTAACTCTAACTGATAAGTTCTCATAATCATTGATTGAATAGAAACTTTCCAATATTTTTTTAACTCAATATAAAAGTCTAAATTAGTAGATAACAAAGATTTTAAAAAACCATTCTCAGGTAACAATAAACAAGAAGCAAAATAGTTCGCCTGATTCTCAATAATATTCTTTAATTCCTGAGAGGTATAGTCGTGAATACTTTCAATATCTCCATGAAGTAAAATATGACCTAATTCGTGTGCAATATTAAAACGACGACGTACAGCAGATTCTCCATTATCTGTCAGCATGATATACGGTCTGTCTTCAATCCATTCTGACACTGCATCCAATTTGTCATCAGACATATTGGAATCAACAACAATAATACCATTAACTTCTGCAATCTCAGTGAGATTAGAAATTGGTATATCTTTACCTAATCCCCATAGTTCTCTTAATTCTTTAGCTTTTTCCTCAATATCGTTATTAGTAATATCGTAAATAGTTTTCGTTAAAATGTCAGGTAGAGTTAATTCAGGAAAATTAACATACTGAGACAGCAAATCATAAATTTCCTTTTGAAATTCTAACCTGACAGCTTGCATATCCCTTGCTCTTTTAGTAGCCGCAGATTGACTACGAAAAAAAGTGGCCCCTTCGTAAAACCTTTTAGGTTCAGAAGTAAAATAGGCGTATGGAAAATCTAGTTCAGCAACAATTGTCATTAACTTACTTGCTCCTGGATGTGTTTTCCCTAATTCATAATTAGAAATCATTTGTCTAGATATTCCTGTTCGTTCAGCCAATTCTTTTTTAGTTAATCCTCTGGCTATTCTAGCCTTTGTTAATTTAGAGGGACTAAATATTCCTTGTTCCATTTACTTCTCTCCTAAGAAGCTCTTCTGACAGCTCCGTTAAAGTCAAATCTAGTTTCTTTTGAGTGATCTGCTCTTGGTCTTTCGAGGCAACAATCCGCTGGGCATTCATAATATCCACTTTCTCAATCCATTGCTCTGTATCAACATTTGGCAAACCAAGCTGAACAAATTGCAGGTGATGATTCTTTCCGCCGTATGTTAAGAGGAGAAACGGTGGGTTATCAGCATCATAATGCTTATTGATATCCTCTTGGGTTGTAAAAAGATCAAATTGTTTATTTTTCACACTAGCCACACTTCTGTGAAGAGCTTTTTTCGGCATTGTTTTTATACTTCTGGTTTTTACTGGAGAAATAATGGCTCCTTTTGTTTCAATCATCGTATAAGTATAGCCGTTCATTTTATTATTCACTGCAGATAACATTTGTACATCTGTTCTCATTGATGAATCTTCTAAAACTAATCGCAGCGCCACATCGACTAATGCTTGTCGGATATGCCCATAAGTCTTTCGCATTTCTGGGTGCCGCAATACAGGTGTGGTATCAATGAGTTCCCACAAAAAACGATAGGCCTCCTTAATACTGTATGCTAATTCACCGGCTAATCGTGGGTCACACTCTGCTTCTAAATGAGTTCTTAAAATTCCCATCTTATCTCCTAACTATTAACTTTATTCATACCATGTTAATAGTTTACCTTTTTTTTAAAAAAATGTCAACACCAAAACATACTAAGAATAGTAGGTAGAAAATTTCTGACGGGAAAATTACGCACTACTTTTTTGGGGCAGAGTAAAAGGTGTCTTTT
>NZ_RJVZ01000033.1:0-1734 GCF_003944215.1 Streptococcus oralis
TGGAAGTGTGGCGACACATGTAGCGGACTAATACTAATAGCTCGAGGACTTATCCAAAGTAACTGAGAATACGAAGTGTAAGGTTTTCTTGGTATTTGATAGATATTCAATTTTGAGTAGGTATTACTCAGAGTTAAGTGACGATAGCCTAGGAGATACACCTGTACCCATGCCGAACACAGCAGTTAAGCCCTAGAACGCCGGAAGTAGTTGGGGGTTGCCCCCTGTGAGATATGGAAGTCGCTTAGCTTTTATCCGCCATAGCTCAGTTGGTAGTAGCGCATGACTGTTAATCATGATGTCGTAGGTTCGAGTCCTACTGGCGGAGTAAGATCAAGAGTCTGAGATAAAATGGTTCTCAGCCACAAAAAAGCTAGAGATTCCCAATAGTGGAACTCTAGCTTTTTAATTTTGAGTCGTTCTCTTATTGTATTTTAGGAAGTTATTAGCCATGAGTACCAATCCCATGTCAATTCTCACTTGACGCTTATCTCTCAGATTACATCTCTTGTAACCTAAACAAGCCTTTATCTGCCCAAAGACAGGTTCCACATCAATCTTACAGTGTAGCTATCCTCCTTGTCATTATAATGCCAATTTGCTAAGTTTCTAGCCGACTGTTTATACCCTCTCTTCTGTTCCTGATCAAACATGGCATATTTAATCAGATGGTTCACCTTCTTTTCATCTAGACGAAGGAGGTTTTCTTCGCTTCTATATCCAGCATCTGCGACAACTGTCTTCAAGTCATGCGGATAAGTTTCAAGTAAAGGTAAAAGAGTTTTGGTGTCTGTCGGATTTGAGAAGGCATCATAGTGAAGAACAAATTGGTTTTCCGTTCATCCTTTCCTTTAACGGGTGTCTCCTCCATGTCTTGGCTCAGTTTTTCCAATTCTTCTTCAAGGACTTGAGCGAATTCTTCTTGAAAATAGACCTGTATCTGTTCTTGAAGTTTGGCGGAGAATTTCTCTGTCGCTTCCTTCCACACGAAACTATACTTGTTGGCACTGGCTTCAATCTTAGTCCCGTCAATAAACAAACAATCTAAGGTCACTAACTCTTCCATTTTTAAACGAAGATTGAGGTCGATGAAAAGATCACGAATGAGTTCTTCCATCCCTTCAGCGACACGAAAAAGATTGATGGTACGATAGCTGACAACCAACTGCCCTGTTAGGTATTGCATAGCGAGATTTTCAATCATCATTTTTTCAATTTTTCGTCCAGAGAAAATCCCTTGTGAATAGGCAAATAGAAGAGTAGATACAAGCATTTTAGGGTGATAAGACGGGCGACCAAAGGTATGATAGAAGGCGTGGAAGTGACAATCCTCCAAGGTATTTACCACTTTTTCAATAGTAAAGACGAGATGGTCTTGTGGCAAGAAAGAACTGATTTCTAGTGGTACAGTTGTTTGATTTGTGTTATAGTGAATATGCATGAGATAGCCTTTCTAAATGGTTTAATGGTCAATTCTATTTTACAAAGACTATCGCAACCATGCAAAAAAGCAACGGCAAATCCGTTGCTTTTTGGGGAGACAAGGGACTATTGTCCCAGTCTCTTTTCTTATGTGAACCGCGTCCCAAAAGTTAGACAAAAAAATCTAACTTTTGGGATGTGATTCATAGACGAGTAGTTATGATTTTATAAATGAAGTAAACTTCTCAAAATTCAAAACTTAATTTTGGCATCTATAATTACCTTTATATTTTATTTTTAGTTCGTTTAGCT
>NZ_RJVZ01000034.1:0-1480 GCF_003944215.1 Streptococcus oralis
AGTCAAAGTGCTTCAACATCAGTAAGCGCCAGCCAAAGTGCCTCAGCTTCAGCATCTAACAACCAGAACTCAGCTTCTATCTCAGCAAGCGCGAGCCAGTCTGCGTCAATTAGTGCGAGCCAAAGCGCATCAGCATCAGCTAGTCAATCAGCTTCAGCATCTGTAAGTGCAAGCCAATCAGCGTCTGTATCAGCTAGCCAATCAGCAAGCGCATCTGTAAGTGCAAGTCAAAGTGCTTCAACATCAGTAAGCGCCAGCCAAAGTGCCTCAGCTTCAGCATCTAACAACCAGAACTCAGCTTCTATCTCAGCAAGCGCGAGCCAGTCTGCGTCAATTAGTGCGAGCCAAAGCGCATCAGCATCAGCTAGTCAATCAGCTTCAGCATCTGTAAGTGCAAGCGANTCAGCGTCTGTATCAGCTAGCCAATCAGCAAGCGAATCTGTAAGTGCAAGTCAAAGTGCTTCAACATCAGTAAGCGCCAGCCAAAGTGCCTCAGCTTCAGCATCTAACAACCAGAACTCAGCTTCTATCTCAGCAAGCGCGAGCCAGTCTGCGTCAATTAGTGCGAGCCAAAGCGCATCAGCATCTGTAAGTGCAAGCATCAGTGCAAGCCAATCAGCATCTATATCAGCTAGCCAATCAGCTTCAGCATCAGTATCTGCAAGTCAATCAGCTTCAGCATCTGTAAGTGCAAGCCAATCAACTTCAGCGTCTGTATCTGCAAGCCAATCAGCTTCAGCATCAGTAAGCTCAAGTCAATCAGCTTCAACATCAGTATCTGCCAGTGAATCAGCTTCAGCATCAGTAAGCTCAAGTGAATCAACTAGCGCATCAGTATCTGCAAGCCAATCAGCAAGCGCATCAGTATCTGCAAGTGAATCAACTTCAGCATCTGTATCAGCAAGCCAATCAGCAAGCGCATCAGTATCTGCAAGTGAATCAACTTCAGCATCTGTAAGTGCAAGCCAATCAGCAAGCGCATCAGTAAGCTCAAGCCAATCAACTTCAGCATCTGTAAGTGCAAGCCAATCAGCTTCAGCATCAGTAAGCTCAAGTGAATCAACTTCAGCATCTGTAAGTGCAAGCCAATCAGCTTCAGCATCAGTAAGCTCAAGTGAATCAGCTTCAGCATCTGTAAGTGCAAGCCAATCAGCTTCAGCATCAGTAAGCTCAAGTGAATCAGCTTCAGCATCTGTAAGTGCAAGCCAATCAGCTTCAGCATCAGTAAGCTCAAGTGAATCAACTTCAGCATCTGTATCAGCTAGCCAATCAACTAGCGCATCAGTATCTGCAAGTGCCTCAGCTTCAGCATCTGTATCAGCTAGCCAATCAACTAGCGCATCAGTATCTGCAAGTCAATCAACTTCAGCATCTGTAAGTGCAAGCCAATCAGCTTCAGCATCAGTAAGCTCAAGTGAATCAGCTTCAGCATCTGTAAGTGCAAGCCAATCAGCTTCAGCATCAGTAAGCTCAAGTGAAT
>NZ_RJVZ01000035.1:0-1196 GCF_003944215.1 Streptococcus oralis
GAGCAAATATCTCCTTATATTTATTCACTTATTTCCTTACTAGTTTTTTTATTGATTTGTTTGATAAATTCAACTTCTCAATGGTTTTATCTTATCGTTTACTCTTATTTATCATTTTTCTTTTCAATAGTAACTTTATTTCTTCAAACAGAGATTCTAGATTATGAACAAAATGTTAAGTTAGGATTCTTAAATATGCAATTTATGAGAAGTGCTTCAAAAATGATAGGATTCTTACTAGGTATTCTATTAGAAATTTTGTCAAATGATATTTATTTTTTGAGTATTTTATTTTTGTGTTTTTTGGCTAATACAATTGGACTAAAAAATCTAAATTGGAGTAGTCATAAAAAAATTGAAAAAAAAGTACAGCTTCTCATTAAAGAAAAAAAAGCTTATATTCTTTTAGGTGTGTTTTCAACTGCCACAGTTTTATGGATTCCATTGTTAACAGGTAGCTTTAATTTACACGGCTTGAGAACATTTTCTTGGATTCCATTTGTTTTACCAGGAATATTCTCTATGGGGTTGATTCATCTTCAAAAAA
This sequence comes from Streptococcus oralis, assembly GCF_003944215.1. GTDB lineage: Bacteria > Bacillota > Bacilli > Lactobacillales > Streptococcaceae > Streptococcus > Streptococcus oralis_BI. Next base: position 548 of record NZ_RJVZ01000035.1, read on the forward strand.
AATATCGATTTTTGATTGATTCGTTATTTATGGAATATTCTTATATTCCGTTGATAATTTGCTTTTTTGTGTTAAGAATGTCTAATAATTTTGTAATTCTCCAATCAATACTGTTTAGTATTATTACAGCCCTCAGTCTTTCTTTATCCATTAAAGTAAGAAAATATTTTTTAGTGGTTAACGATAAGAACAATAATCTGTACTTGTTACAGACTTTATCAATGAGCTCATCAGTGTTTTCTCTTGTATTTTCAATGTTAGGAGGATACCGTAATTATTTAGAATCTATTTTGTTAATTATGTGCATATTCAATATTATCTATATGATTATTAAAAAGGAGAATTATCAATGAAACTAGGAATTTGTTACCGTCCTCATTTACATAAGAAATTTTTAAGCTCTATACTTAACGAAGTATCTATTTTAGAAATTATGCCAGAAGTGACAGATGTAATTGATATGAAAGAAATAGCTGAATTATGCTTTAATAAAAATATTGAGATGGGGCTTCATTGTCTCAGAACTTCTTTATTTTCTCCAGAAGGAGTTCAAAAGCAAATGTTGGAAAAATATTTTTATATTTCTGAATACATTCATTCGAAATATTTTTCCGATCATATAGCTATCTCATATTACCATCAATATTAC
>NZ_RJVZ01000036.1:0-1082 GCF_003944215.1 Streptococcus oralis
TGCACTTACAGATGCTGAAGCTGANNCACTTGAGCTTACTGATGCTGAAGCTGATTGGCTTGCACTTACAGATGCTGAAGCTGAGGCACTTGCAGATACTGATGCGCTAGTTGATTGGCTAGCTGATACAGATGCTGAAGTTGATTCACTTGAGCTTACTGATGCTGAAGCTGATTGGCTTGCAGATACAGATGCTGAAGCTGATTCACTTGAGCTTACTGATGCTGAAGCTGATTGGCTTGCACTTACAGATGCTGAAGCTGATTCACTTGAGCTTACTGATGCTGAAGCTGATTGGCTTGCAGATACAGACGCTGAAGTTGATTGGCTTGCACTTACAGATGCTGAAGCTGAGGCACTTGAGCTTACTGATGCTGAAGCTGATTGGCTTGCACTTACAGATGCTGAAGCTGAGGCACTTGCAGATACTGATGCGCTAGTTGATTGGCTAGCTGATACAGATGCTGAAGTTGATTCACTTGAGCTTACTGATGCTGAAGCTGATTGGCTTGCAGATACAGATGCTGAAGCTGATTGGCTAGCTGATACAGATGCTGAAGCTGATTCACTTGAGCTTACTGATGCTGAAGCTGATTGGCTTGCACTTACAGATGCTGAAGTTGATTCACTTGAGCTTACTGATGCTGAAGCTGAGGCACTTGCAGATACTGATGCGCTAGTTGATTGGCTAGCTGATACAGATGCTGAAGTGCNTTGGCTTGCACTTACAGACGCTGAAGCTGATTGGCTTGCAGATACAGATGCTGAAGCTGATTCACTTGAGCTTACTGATGCTGAAGCTGATTGGCTNGCTGATACAGATGCTGAAGCTGATTCACTTGAGCTTACTGATGCTGAAGCTGATTGGCTTGCACTTACAGATGCTGAAGCTGATTCACTTGAGCTTACTGATGCTGAAGCTGATTGGCTTGCACTTACAGATGCTGAAGNTGATTGACTTGCAGATACTGATGCGCTAGTTGATTGGCTAGCTGATACAGATGCTGAAGCTGAGGCACTTGCAGATACTGATGCGCTAGTTGATTGGCTAGCTGATACAGATGCTGAAGTTGATTCACTTG
>NZ_RJVZ01000037.1:0-1045 GCF_003944215.1 Streptococcus oralis
AGAGAGGCCATGCCTCTCTTTTTGTATGCAGTTGAGGCAACGAGAAATACAGAAGAGGAGAAGAAGATCAAAGACTAGGTTCTTTCTGCTAAACTAAAGGCAGAAAGGAGAGGTTTATGAATCTAAAAGAATTATACGAAGAAAGCAAGGGAATCGTTCATAAGTGCCGCAAAGCATACCATTTACATCTGTGGGAGAAAGAGGACTGGGATCAGGAGGGGATGATGTGCCTCTATGAGCTAGTGGACCACCATCCAGAGTTACTAGTGGGTGAACGTCACCGACTATATGTCTGCTTTAAAACCAAATTCCGAAATCGTATCTTGGACTATATTCGCAAACAAGAAAGTCACAAGCGCNGTTTCGATAAAGAACCCTATGAAGAGGTGAGCGAAATCAGTCATCGCCTAGGAGAAAAAGGACTCAGACTGGATGATTACTATCTCTTTCATGAACTGCTAAGGAATTACAGAGCAAGTCAGAGTAAAGAAAAACAAGAACAACTTGACCGTCTAATGGGAGGAGAATGTTTCAAAGGACGCAAAGCACTCCTAGGAGAATTAAGAGCGGTATTGAGTGATTTTAGATAAACTGAAAATAGTCAAAAGAATCCCTTGACAAAGAGGAAAAAGTAGGTATAATAGAAAGAGTTGAAAAGCTCAGGTCCGTTGGTCAAGGGGTTAAGACACCGCCTTTTCACGGCGGTAACACGGGTTCGAATCCCGTACGGACTATGTGTGTATCGCAGGGGCGAAAAAAGTAAAAAAAGTTTCAAAAAAGTGTTGACATAGATCAACAGCTGTGATATACTAATATAGTTGTCGCTTGAGAGATTGAGTGACAAAGACCTTTGAAAACTGAACAAGACGAACCAATGTGCAGGGCACTATAACTAAGGTTATAGTACTGAACAATGAAAAAAAACAATAAATCTGTCAGTGACAGAAATGAGTGAGAACTCAAACTTTTAATGAGAGTTTGATCCTGGCTCAGGACGAACGCTGGCGGCGTGCCTAATACATGCAAGTAGAACGCTGAAGGAGGA
>NZ_RJVZ01000038.1:0-1006 GCF_003944215.1 Streptococcus oralis
CTGAGATAGAAGCTGAGTTCTGGTTGTTAGATGCTGAAGCTGAGGCACTTTGGCTGGCGCTTACTGATGTTGAAGCACTTTGACTTGCACTTACAGATGCGCTTGCTGATTGGCTAGCTGATACAGACGCTGAGTCGCTTGCACTTACAGATGCTGATGCTGATTGGCTAGCTGATACAGATGCTGATTGGCTTGAACTTACAGACGCTGATGCTGATTGACTAGCTGATACAGATGCTGATTGGCTTGCACTGATGCTTGCACTTACTGATGCTGAAGCGCTTTGGCTTGCTGATACTGACGCAGAATGGCTCGCGCTTGCTGAGATAGAAGCTGAGTTCTGGTTGTTAGATGCTGAAGCTGAGGCACTTTGGCTTGCGCTTACTGATGTTGAAGCACTTTGACTTGCACTTACAGATGCTGAAGCTGATTGACTAGCTGATACAGATGCTGATTGGCTTGCACTGATGCTTGCACTTACTGATGCTGAAGCGCTTTGGCTCGCACTAATTGACGCAGACTGGCTCGCGCTTGCTGAGATAGAAGCTGAGTTCTGGTTGTTAGATGCTGAAGCTGATTGGCTGGCGCTTACTGATGTTGAAGCACTTTGACTTGCACTTACAGATGCTGAAGCTGATTGGCTAGCTGATACAGACGCTGAGTCGCTTGCACTTACAGATGCTGAAGCTGATTGACTAGCTGATACAGATGCTGATTGGCTTGCACTGATGCTTGAACTTACTGATGCTGAAGCGCTTTGGCTCGCACTAATTGACGCAGAATGGCTCGCGCTTGCTGAGATAGAAGCTGAGTTCTGGTTGTTAGATGCTGAAGCTGAGGCACTTTGGCTGGCGCTTACTGATGTTGAAGCACTTTGACTTGCACTTACAGATGCGCTTGCTGATTGGCTAGCTGATACAGACGCTGAGTCGCTTGCACTTACAGATGCTGATGCTGATTGGCTAGCTGATACAGATGCTGATTGGCTTGAACTTACAGACGCTGA
>NZ_RJVZ01000039.1:0-976 GCF_003944215.1 Streptococcus oralis
GTTAGATGCTGAAGCTGAGGCACTTTGGCTTGCTGATACAGACGCAGANTGGCTCGCGCTTGCTGAGATAGAAGCTGAGTTCTGGTTGTTAGATGCTGAAGCTGAGGCACTTTGGCTTGCNGATACTGATGCTGAAGTACTTTGACTTGCAGATACAGACGCTGAAGCTGATTGGCTAGCTGATACAGATGCTGATTGACTAGCACTTACTGATGCTGANGCGCTTTGGCTTGCTGATACNGACGCAGACTGGCTCGCGCTTGCTGAGATAGAAGCTGAGTTCTGGTNGTTAGATGCTGAAGCTGAGGCACTTTGGCTNGCNNNTACTGATGCTGAAGTACTTTGACTTGCTGATNCAGAGGCGCTTGCTGATTGGCTAGCTGATACAGATGCTGATTGACTAGCACTTACCGATGCTGAAGCGCTTTGGCTTGCTGATACTGACGCAGAGTGGCTCGCGCTTGCTGAGATAGAAGCTGAGTTCTGGTTGTTAGATGCTGAAGCTGAAGCACTTTGGCTGGCGCTTACTGATGCTGAAGTACTTTGACTTGCAGATACTGAAGCTGAAGCTGATTGGCTTGCTGATACAGATGCTGATTGACTAGCACTTACTGATGCTGAAGTACTTTGACTTGCAGATACTGAAGCTGAAGCTGATTGGCTTGCTGATACAGATGCTGATTGACTAGCACTTACTGATGCTGATGCGCTTTGGCTTGCTGATACAGACGCAGANTGGCTCGCGCTTGCTGAGATAGAAGCTGAGTTCTGGTTGTTAGATGCTGAAGCTGAGGCACTTTGGCTTGCNGATACTGATGCTGAAGTACTTTGACTTGCAGATACAGACGCTGAAGCTGATTGGCTAGCTGATACAGATGCTGATTGACTAGCACTTACTGATGCTGATGCGCTTTGGCTTGCTGATACAGACGCAGACTGGCTCGCGCTTGCTGAGATAGAAGCTGAGTTCTGGTTG
>NZ_RJVZ01000040.1:0-706 GCF_003944215.1 Streptococcus oralis
ATGCTAAATTCACTAAAAATGTAATTAAAGAAAATAAAAGCTATAAATCAAAGGTACTAGATTTACTCAAGGTTGCTGATTTCAATATTACTGATTTGGATATCAAGCAACGCAAACTTGAAATAAAACCTTTTGGCAACTCCGATGCAGAAATCCCAAAAGAAATTGTTGATGAAGTACGAGACGAAGCGACTCGCCTTTTATCAAAGCATAATATCTATGATTCAGAAGGAATGATTGTCGATAGTAAGCTATTTGATGTAGAAAGGTTTGAGTCTAGTGGAACCAGAGTATTCTTAAGTTTAGCTGGTCCAATTATTAACGTATTAGAAAAAGGAGGTATTTTAGTAATTGATGAAGCAGATGCATTGTTGCATCCTCTAGTTACTAAATATTTAATTGAACTCTTTAATGATATTGAAAACACTCATTCTCAATTAATTATCACGAGCCATAATTCAAATATTCTTGATCAAGAATTATTAAGAAGGGACCAAATCTGGTTTGTAGAAAAAGATGAACTTGAGATTAGTCATTTGACTGCTCTTTCAGAATATAAATTTAATGGTTCCGTTGTTCGTAGTGATGAAAGATATGCGAAAAACTATTTAAAAGGTAAGTACGGAGCTATTCCTTATATTAGAAATGATATGATTCATAAAATTTTTAAAGCCAATTTGGGAGATTGATTTATAATGACTAATGG
>NZ_RJVZ01000041.1:0-651 GCF_003944215.1 Streptococcus oralis
CGACCAGAACTCAGCTTCTATCTCAGCAAGCGCGAGCCANTCTGCNTCAGTATCAGCAAGCCAAAGCGCTTCAGCATCAGTAAGTGCTAGTCAATCAGCATCTGTATCAGCAAGCCAATCAGCTTCAGCTTCAGTATCTGCAAGTCAAAGTACTTCAGCATCAGTAAGCGCCAGCCAAAGTGCNTCAGCTTCAGCATCTAACNACCAGAACTCAGCTTCTATCTCAGCAAGCGCGAGCCANTCTGCGTCAGTATCAGCAAGCCAAAGCGCTTCAGCATCAGTAAGTGCAAGCATCAGTGCTTCAGTGAGCTCAAGTCAATCGGCTTCAGCATCTGTATCTGCAAGTCAAAGTNCTTCANCATCAGTAAGCGCNAGCCAAAGTGCCTCAGCTTCAGCATCTAACGACCAGAACTCAGCTTCTATCTCAGCAAGCGCGAGCCANTCTGCNTCAGTATCAGCAAGCCAAAGCGCTTCAGCATCAGTAAGTGCTAGTCAATCAGCATCTGTATCAGCAAGCCAATCAGCTTCAGCTTCAGTATCTGCAAGTCAAAGTACTTCAGCATCAGTAAGCGCCAGCCAAAGTGCTTCAGCTTCAGCATCTAACAACCAGAACTCAGCTTCTATCTCAGCAAGCGCGAGCCACTCTGCGTC
>NZ_RJVZ01000042.1:0-631 GCF_003944215.1 Streptococcus oralis
GTTCCAGAAGGGGGAGAAGGTTTTAAATTTTGGTATAATTATTTTTCTGATAAATTTTACTATAATGAGAAAAAAGAGAAAAAATTTTTTGCACTAAATTCAGAAGAAAGAATTTTATACACAAACTATATTACTTATTTCCAACAATTAACCGATAATATTCCAAATTATCCAACAATATTTTTATTTGATAATGAACCGAATAATAGAAATGGTAAGGATAAATCTCCCTTATTTTTGTTTGCGAATCATGCAAAAGACTTGATGAACCCTCAGAATGAAGAATCGGAGGGTTCAAAGAATAAAAAATTAGAAGATAAGATTTCAGACAATTTAGAAAAAGTTAGAAGAGAAAAACCTTGGCGAATTAATAAAAAGGATAACCTATATATAATGGCAACTCCTCTAATATCTAATAAGAATGACGGTAACTCGTCTGATATTGAAGATTTATTATTTTCGTCGTCTCGAAATTCGCCACCTATTTTAAAAGGAAAGGAATTTCATAAAGATGGTGGAGCAAATTATTATGGAAAAGAAATTCTTTCAAAGCATGTTCTGAAAAATTATAAAGAATTCGATTTTACTGAGTTTATCCCTTTGCTAGACGGCATAAGAGATAATATCCTAG
>NZ_RJVZ01000043.1:0-572 GCF_003944215.1 Streptococcus oralis
ATCAACTAGCGCATCAGTATCTGCAAGTCAATCAACTTCAGCATCTGTAAGTGCAAGCCAATCAGCTTCAGCATCAGTAAGCTCAAGTGAATCAGCTTCAGCATCTGTAAGTGCAAGCCAATCAGCTTCAGCATCAGTAAGCTCAAGTGAATCAGCTTCAGCATCTGTATCAGCTAGCCAATCAGCTTCAGCATCAGTAAGCTCAAGTGAATCAACTTCAGCATCTGTATCAGCTAGCCAATCAGCNAGCGCATCAGTAAGCTCAAGTGAATCAGCTTCAGCATCTGTATCAGCTAGCCAATCAACTAGCGCATCAGTATCTGCAAGTGAATCAACTTCAGCATCTGTATCAGCTAGCCAATCAACTAGCGCATCAGTATCTGCAAGTGNNTCAGCTTCAGCATCTGTATCAGCTAGCCAATCAACTAGCGCATCAGTATCTGCAAGTNAATCAACTTCAGCATCTGTAAGTGCAAGCCAATCAGCTTCAGCATCAGTAAGCTCAAGTGAATCAGCTTCAGCATCTGTAAGTGCAAGCCAATCAGCTTCAGCATCAGTAAGCTCAAGTGAAT
>NZ_RJVZ01000044.1:0-560 GCF_003944215.1 Streptococcus oralis
CTTACAGATGCTGAAGCTGATTGACTAGCTGATGCTGATGCGCTTTGGCTCGCACTAATTGACGCAGACTGGCTCGCGCTTGCTGAGATAGAAGCTGAGTTCTGGTTGTTAGATGCTGAAGCTGAGGCACTTTGGCTGGCGCTTACTGATGTTGAAGCACTTTGACTTGCACTTACAGATGCGCTTGCTGATTGGCTAGCTGATACAGACGCTGAGTCGCTTGCACTTACAGATGCTGAAGCTGATTGGCTAGCTGATACAGATGCTGATTGGCTCGCACTGATGCTTGCTGATACTGATGCTGAAGCTGATTGGCTCGCACTAATTGACGCAGAATGGCTCGCGCTTGCTGAGATAGAAGCTGAGTTCTGGTTGTTAGATGCTGAAGCTGAGGCACTTTGGCTGGCGCTTACTGATGTTGAAGCACTTTGACTTGCACTTACAGATGCGCTTGCTGATTGGCTAGCTGATACAGACGCTGAGTCGCTTGCACTTACAGATGCTGATGCTGATTGGCTAGCTGATACAGATGCTGATTGGCTTGAACTTACAGACGCTGA
>NZ_RJVZ01000045.1:0-549 GCF_003944215.1 Streptococcus oralis
CAAATGTTTCGAAGTAAAAAGTTTAACAAAGATTTCGAGATCGTAGATGAGAAAAAGCGTTATAAGCTTTACAAGTCGGGTAAAAACTGGGTAAAAGCCTCAAACTCTCAATTGGATCTCTTCCGTATCGGTGGTATGGGCGAAGTTGTCTCTAGTACCCTGTCAGACACTGAAGAACTTGATCACGCACACCTTAGTTTTAACACGCTAGCGGGTATAGGGGGAATCCTGGCCGCGGGAGCTGCAGGATTTGTGATGACTCAAGAGCAAACTGTTTATGCGGATGAAACATCTGAGTATGCAGAAAAGGATAAAACAGTCATCGCAGCTGAACCAAAAGCAGCTGAAACAACTGAAACAAGTACTAACTCAATCATCGCTCAAGCGCAAACAGAAGTAAAGAAAGCTCAAGCAGAACAAGCATCTGCCTCAGCTTCTGTATCAGTCAGTCAATCTGTTGAGGCTCAAGCGAGTGCGAGTCAGTCAGCTTCAGTCAGTCAATCTGCCTCAGCAAGTCAGTCAGCATCTGCAAGTGCTTCAACATCAGCA
>NZ_RJVZ01000046.1:0-520 GCF_003944215.1 Streptococcus oralis
AAGTGCCTCAGCTTCAGCATCTGTATCAGCTAGCCAATCAACTAGCGCATCAGTATCTGCAAGTCAATCAACTTCAGCATCTGTAAGTGCAAGCCAATCAGCTTCAGCATCAGTAAGCTCAAGTGAATCAGCTTCAGCATCTGTAAGNGCAAGCCAATCAGCTTCAGCATCAGTAAGCTCAAGTGAATCAGCTTCAGCATCTGTATCAGCTAGCCAATCAACTAGCGCATCAGTATCTGCAAGTGAATCAACTTCAGCNTCTGTANNNGCNAGCCAATCANCNAGCGCATCAGTATCNGCAAGTGNNTCANCTTCAGCATCTGTATCAGCTAGCCAATCAACTAGCGCATCAGTATCTGCAAGTCAATCAACTTCAGCATCTGTAAGTGCAAGCCAATCAGCTTCAGCATCAGTAAGCTCAAGTGAATCAGCTTCAGCATCTGTAAGTGCAAGCCAATCAGCTTCAGCATCAGTAAGCTCAAGTGAATCAGCTTCAGCATCTGTATCAGCTAGCCAATCA
>NZ_RJVZ01000047.1:0-516 GCF_003944215.1 Streptococcus oralis
CTGATGCTGAAGTACTTTGACTTGCAGATACAGACGCTGAAGCTGATTGGCTAGCTGATACAGATGCTGATTGACTAGCACTTACTGATGCTGATGCGCTTTGGCTTGCTGATACAGACGCAGACTGGCTCGCGCTTGCTGAGATAGAAGCTGAGTTCTGGTTGTTAGATGCTGAAGCTGAGGCACTTTGGCTTGCNGATACTGATGCTGAAGTACTTTGACTTGCAGATACAGACGCTGAAGCTGATTGGCTAGCTGATACAGACGCAGACTGGCTCGCGCTTGCTGAGATAGAAGCTGAGTTCTGGTTGTTAGATGCTGAAGCTGAGGCACTTTGGCTTGCTGATACTGATGCTGAAGTACTTTGACTTGCAGATACAGACGCTGAAGCTGATTGGCTAGCTGATACAGATGCTGATTGACTAGCACTTACTGATGCTGATGCGCTTTGGCTTGCTGATACAGACGCAGACTGGCTCGCGCTTGCTGAGATAGAAGCTGAGTTCTGGTTGTTAG